>DASYPG010000279.1:0-7275 GCA_036006885.1 Burkholderiales bacterium
GGCAATCGGCGCCCGCCGCGGTGACGTCGCCGTCCACGCGCGTCGACGGCTACGTGCGGCGCTCCGGCGGCCCATCGACCGTCTGGGTGAACGGCGAGACGCTCGGGGTGGAAGGGACCGATGCGCCGCGCATCGAATCCGGCCGCCGCGAAGGGCGGGTCTCGGTACCCGTCGGCGACAGCGCGGTGCGCTTCTCGCTGAAGCCGGGCCAGGTGCTCGACCGCAGCACGGGCGAAATCCGCGACGTGCTGGGCAACGGCGAGGTTCAGGTACCTGCGCGGCCATGAGGCCCCTGCGCCGCAGCAGAGGAGCCCAGCGCGGTCTCGCGATGCTGGCGCTCGTCGCGCTCCTGGTCATGGGCAGCCTCTACTGGCTGATGAGCGGACTCGCGCAACCCGCTAACCGTACCGCGCCGAAGCGCGCCCAGAACGCGAAGGTCCTGCAAGACGCGAAGACCGCGCTCATCGGCTACGTCGCCACCCAGACCGCGACCGCCGGCCAGAACGATCCGGGTTCGCTTCCCTGCCCGGAAGCCCCCGGGTACGTTGGCGATCCCACGCAGGAAGGCATCGCGGCCGGAAACTGCACCCTGCCCGCCGTGGGACGCCTGCCGTGGAGGACACTCGGCATCAACAAGCCGCTCGATGCCGCCTCCGAGCCGCTCTGGTACGTGGTCTCTCCGGGCTGGGCAAAGCCCAGTTCCGGCGTCAACACAGCGATCAATTCGAACACCCTCGGCCAGATCACGGTGGACGGCATCGAGGCCGTCGCGGTGATCATCGCTCCCGGCGAGCGGCTGAACATCCTCGCCTCGGCGAACTGCGTGGCGCGCAACCAGGCGCGCAGCGTGCCTTCGCCGGCGATCGACTTCCGCGACTACCTGGATTGCCACAACGCAACGCCGGCGGATCTGACGTTCACGAGCAGCGATCCGGTTGGGCCTTTCAACGATCAGGTGCTCGCCGTGACCGCCGTCGAAATCCTGCCGGTGATCGAGGCTGCAGTGGCCTCGCGCTTCGAGCGCGAGCTCGCCCCGCTCATCCACAACGCCTATTCGAATGCCGATGGGAACAACCCGAATCCCGCCTGGAACATTACGTGGCCGGTGCTTCCGTTTGCCGCGCCCTTCGGCAATCCCACCACCGCGAACTTTAAGGGCGACACAACCACTCCCCTATATCGTGGTCTGTTGCCCTTCGTGCGGACGTACAAGGCCTGCACGTGCACACCGGCGGGAAATTGCGAATGCTCGCCCACGGCGTGCACCACCGGTCCCGTCGACTGCGATTCGGCATTCTTAGTCTTTCAAGCTCCCAATGCGACGATGAGCGGCGGCAGCAACATCTTCGGCGCGACTTGTAGCCGGAACTCCCCCAGCAACACTCAGATCACCTGCACGTTCAACATCCGGCAGCCGGCGCTCGGTGGCCCCGTCGATCAGCCGTTCACCCTCTCCAACATTACAGTGAGCCAAGTGGGCGGGTCGCTCAAGACGTTCCAGCCCGAGGCGCCGATGCCGGGGGTCATCCCTTCCGGACGCGTGCTCAAAGGCTTCGTCAACGCTAACGGGACGGCGACCATCACCCTGACTGGGAAGGTCAATGCTTCGACCCTGTCTGCGCCCCTGATTCCACTAATCGGCAACCTTCTCTGCAACATAACCGGCGGTCTGCTCGGCACTTTGACTTGCCACTCGGGCAGCATCACGATCCCGAACACCATCCTGGTCGACCACCCAATCCTCGACCCCACGAACACGCAGTACGGCTGGTTCGTGCGCAATCAGTGGCACCAGGTCTCCTACTATGCCGTCGCGCAGGAAATCGCGCCTAACGGCAGCGCAGCCTGTAACTCGCCCGCAACGGGCACGAGCAGCGACTGCCTCACCGTGAATTATTCGCACGTGGACCTCGGCGACGATCGTGTCCGGGGGCTCGTCATGATCGCGGGGCGGCGCCTGAGCGGCCAGGCGGCGTGGCCAAACGGAAGTCTCGCAGACTGGTTCGAAAGCAATAACGCGACCGGGGCGACAACCTACACTACGCGCGACCCCAGCCTGGGGAACAACCGCGCCTTCAACGACCGCATCGCGGTCATCGACCGCAACTGATGCAACCCGGGCTGCCGAACCGCGGCTTCACCCTCATCGAGCTGGCGATGGCGCTCTTCGTCATGGCGCTGCTCATGGGCACGGTGATGTACACGCTCTCGGCGCAGAACGACCAGCGCATGCGCACTGACAGCCTGCGCAGCCTCGACGAGGCGAAGGAGCTTCTCATCACCTTTGCGATCGTCAACGGCCGGCTGCCCTGTCCCGCGTCGGCGGCAAGCAACGGCTTCGAGTCCCCTCTCGGCGGCGGGGCCTGCACAAACTACTACAGCGGCTACTTGCCGGCGCGCACTATCGGCTTTCAGCCGCAGGATGCTTCCGGCAACGGCCTCGACGCCTGGGGTAATCCCATCCGCTACGCGGTGTCCGGCGTCGTGCCGGTAAACGGCGGACCGCCCCCCGCGGGGACGCCGCGCGTGTGCCGGCCGGTCAATCCGGGGACTCCGCCCGTGGCGCCGCATTTCACGAACAAGACCAACCTCAGGACGAACGGCATCGACTGCGCGCCGAACGACCTCGTCGTGTGCGCGGCTTCGAGCGGTATCGTCACCGCGCCGCCGAGCTGCAACACCGCCCCCTCGGTCACCAACCAGAACGTGGTCGCGGCGGTGATCTGGTCGCAGGGCAAGAACTACGCGAGCTCGGGCTATCTAGGCGTCAAGGGCCAAGCGGGGGACGACGAGAAGGCGAACAACAAGACCCCCGCCAACAGCAACCACGCGGTTTTCGTGGCGCATACGCCCGCGCCGTCGGGAGCCGCCGGGGGCGAGTTCGACGACCTGCTGGTGTGGATTCCGGCGGGCCAGCTCTACGGCCGCCTGGTCGCCGCGGGCGTGCTGCCCTAGCGCGCCGGGCCCTTCAAAGCGAAGCACACTTCGCCGTCGCGGTTCGTTTCCAAGCTTAGCGTGTAGCCCGCGGCCTCGGCCTGGCGCGCGGCCTGGTACAGCCCGATGCCCAGGCCGGCGTGTGAGGCGACCGGGCCGCGCAGGAGCCGCGGGGCGAGCTCCTCGGGCACGGCGCGGCCCGAATCCTTGACGCGCAGCGCCACCTCGCCGTCGAGCTCGAGCGAGACCGCGATGCGCACCGACGGGTCGGCCTCGCGCTTGGCGAGCGCGTTGCGCATCAGGTTGTCGGCCACGCTCTCGAAAAGCGAGCGCGGGAGCCGCACTCCGGTGCGTGCGCGGCCGAGATCGAACTGCACGCCTTCGCTGCGGTACTGGCGCATCAGCCGCTCCCACCACGCCTGCGCCGCGACATAGCTTTCGCCCTCCTCCTGGGGCCGCTGTAGCTTCTCCAGGGTGGCGGCGAGCCGCTGGGTGATCGCGGGAAGCTGGCGCCGCACGAGCGCCTGGAGCTCGCGCGAATCGCGGTTGCGCTCCTCCGCGGCAACGGAGCACAGCACGTTGAGCGACTGCAGCAGGTTCTTGATGTCGTGGGTCATGCGCGCGCCGGTTTCGTGCACGGCCTGCAGGTAGCTCTGCTGGCGCAGCTGCTCCTCGCGCAGCTTCGCGATGTAGAACTCGCCGAGCAGCTGGCCGAGCAGATGCAGGTGCCAGTGCAGCGCCGGGCTCATGCGGAAACGCGAGTACACGGTGAGGGCGAGCGCGCTGTTCTCGAACTCGACGCGGCTCGGCGTGGTCTCGCCCTGCTCGCCCTGCGACTCGCCGGCGCGCCAGCGCACTCCCGCCACCGAGGGGAGCCGGCACAGCGCCGCGAGCGCCTCGACCAGAAAGCGGTCCGGACGCGGCTCGAGCTGCGCCAGCTCGGCGAGGAAATGCAGCCATTTCTCCACCGGCAGTCCGATCGAGAAGAGATAGCGCACGAAGAAGACGTTCAGGCCGCTGAACCCGCCGCGGGGGTTCCACGCCAGGCCGACGAGCAGCACGGCGACGGCGGTCATGAACACCGTGTAGGTGAGCGCCTCGAGGTACCCGGTGCGGCGCACGGTCATCAGCGCGAAGCTGCCGAGGATCACCACGCCGAGCAGCAGCATGAGGAACACGCTGTAGAAGAAGTCGATCATCTGCGCCTGCTCGGGCGGGTCGGGCTCGGCGGGAATGAGCGCGATGAGCACGAACATGAGCGGCAGCCCGAACTCGGCCGCGGCGTGCACCTCCGGGACGATCTCCCGGCGCGGGGCGATCTCCGGCAGGATCACCACCGCCAGCAGCGCGAGGAGATACAGCAGCACGAGGAGATAGCAGCGCCGCTGCCAGCGCGCGTGCTGCTGGTAGACCTTCCCGCCCACCAGGCCGGCGAGCACCACCACCCAGAAGGCGAGCAGCCACCAGTCGAGCTGGAGCATCACCGCGAACGCCACCAGGGCGAGGATCGCCCCCTGCAGCGGCGACACGCGCTGCTCGGCGCGAACGAACGGCTGCCACAGCAGCACCACGCCGAAGTGCGCGAGCAGCAGCGCGCGCGCCCACGGGTCGGCGACGCCGCGGAACACCGCCACGTGCAGGAGCGCCAGCATGGCGACGACGACGAGGCGCCAATAGCGGCGCGTGAAATCCCAGGTCGCGGCTGCGAGCCGGTTGAAGTACGGTGCCGGAAGGCTCTCGGGTTGCATGACGAATGCGCGGCGGCTAGTCTACAAACGAAACCATGCCCTCCGCCAATCTCGTCCGTCTCGTGCTGCTCGAAGCGCGGCGCGGCGCGCTGCCCTGGCTCGCGCTCGCGGCCGTCGCGCTGAGCCTGGGACTCGCCGCGTTTCTGTCGCAGGTGGCGCTCACCGAAAGCCGCAGCCTGCAGGCGGCGATCGTGGCCGCGGTGCTGCGCGCCTGCGCGGTGTTCATCGTCGCGGCGCACGTCGCGGCGAGCGTGCTGCGCGAGATCGACGACAAGGGCCTGGAGCTGATGCTCTCGCTGCCGCTCGCGCGCTCCGCCCAGTACGCGGGCCGGTTCCTGGGCTTCGCACTATGCGGCGTCCTGCTCGCGTGCTTCTTCGCGCTGCCGCTGCTTTTCTGGGCCTCGCCCGCGGCGGTCGCGCTGTGGGCCCTGTCGCTCGCGCTCGAGGCGGCGCTGGTGGCGGCCGCAGCGCTCTTTTTCGCCATGTCGCTCGCGCAGCTCCTGCCCGCGATCGCCGCCACCGTCGGGTTCTACCTGCTCGCGCGCACCATGGCGAGCATTCAGGCCATCGCCACCGGGCCGCATCGCGACGAATCCGCCGCGGATCGCTTCGCGCGCTGGTCCGTGGACGCCGTGGCGCTCCTTTTCCCGCGGCTCGACAGCGTGACGCGCACGGAATGGCTGCTCTACGGCACCCCGGCCGCAGGCGCGTACGCAGCCGCCCTCGGCGGCCTCGCCGTCTACATCCTGCTGCTCATCGCCGCGGGCCTGTTCGACTTCCACCGCCGCGGCGCATGAGCTCGGAGCTGCGTCCCCTTTCCGCGGTCCCCTTCTGGATCTGCGCCGTTCTCGCGCTTGCCCTCGGACTACAGATCGCCTCACACCTCGCAAGCCCGGCACTGCAGGGAAGCGCCGACCTGCCGCCAGCCCCGCGCCCACAGGCCCTGCGCCTCGCGAGCTTCGCGGAAGAGCCGGCGGCCGCGCGCCTCGCGATGCTTTACCTCCAGGCCTTCGACTACCGCGGCGGCAATCGCATCCCTTACCAGAAGCTCGACTACGGCCGGCTGATCGGTTGGCTGGACGCCATCCTCGCGCTCGATCCGCGCAGCGACTATCCGCTGTTTTCGGCGGCGCGGATCTACGCCGAGACCCCCGACCCCGCGCGCAGCCGGCAAATGCTGGAGTACGTGTACCGAGCGTTTCTCGAGGACCCGAACCGGCGCTGGCCCTGGCTCGCCCATGCGGCGCTCCTGGCCAAGCACCGCCTCAACGATCTGCCGCTCGCGCTGCGCTACGCGCAGACGGTGGAGCGCTACACCACCGACCCCGCCGTTCCGTCATGGGCGAAGCAGATGCAGATCTTCATCCTCGAGGACATGAACGAGCTCGACGCCGCCCGCACCATGATCGTGAGCCTGCTCGAAAGCGGGCGGATCCACGATCCGGCGGAAATCCGCTTCCTCAAAGAGCGGCTCGACGAGCTCGCGGCGCGTCAGGGGCGCCGCCGCTGACCTGTCGGGTTCCCGACAGAAGCGTCGACCCACCGACGTCGGCACCATTCTGATGCATTGTTTTAATTGTGTTTTTCAGCGAAGCCGCCTGGTACGGCTATTGCGTAGAGAAGGCCATAACTATTGGCCCAGGGGAACTGGGCAAAGGGACACCCATGAAAAAGTCGCAAAAAGGCTTCACGCTGGTGGAGATCGCAATCGTGCTCGTGATCATCGGCCTGCTGCTCGGCGGCATCCTGAAAGGCCAGGAGATGATCACCCAAGCGAAGATCAAGAACGTCATCGCCGACATTACGGGCGTCTCGGCCGCCATGTACGGCTACCAGGACCGCTATCGCGCGCTGCCCGGGGACGACAAGGGCGCGGACCGTTGGACCAGTGGCGGTGGTGGCGTCAAGGGCAACGGAGACGGCGTGATCTCAGGCATCTACAACTCGACCGCCTCCCCAGCCCCGGAATCGGTCCAATTCTGGGATCACCTGCGCCGCGCCGGCTTCGTCGGCGGACAGGGCGCCGAGAATCCCTTCAACGCCGTCTCGGGCAAGATGGGCGTGCAGACCGGCGATGGCCTGGGCTCAACACCGCCGGGCGGCGTGCTCTCCGTCGGTGCCCCTCCGGCGGAACAGTTCACCGGGCTCATCCTGTGCTCGGCCAATCTGCCGGACAAGATCGCCGTCTCGGTCGACGCGCAAATGGACGACGGCAAAGGCAAGACCGGCAGCGTGCGTGGGCAAAAAGGCGGCGGCAACCCCACCATAGCGGGCGCTGCGGAGGATTACACCGAGGATGGCGTGAGCACGTATGTCGTCTGCCGCCAGATGTAGCGTCGAAGTTCTGTAGCTCGAAGTTCTCGAAAAAGCCGGCCTCGCGCCGGCTTTTTTTCGCCTAGCCGCGGAGCAGCCGCGCCTCGGCCACGGCAAGCGCATCCGGCTGGCCGAGCAGCACAACGACGTCGTCGGGCTGCAGCGGGCCGGCCTCGGCCGCCGCGAGGTTCATGCGCACGCCGCGCCGGCGCACCGCCCGGACCTGCACGCCTCCGAGCCGCAGTTCCGCGAGCGGCCGCCCGACGGCGTGGGCCTGAGC
>DASYPG010000280.1:0-14506 GCA_036006885.1 Burkholderiales bacterium
ATCCTCGCGGCGCACGGCGTGATCGACGCGTACGGCCACGTCAGCCTGCGCTCGCCGCGCAATCCCGAGCGCTATTACCTCGCGCGCTCCGTTGCCCCTGAATTGGTGACTGAAGAGGACTTGATCCAGTACGACCTCGACAGCCATCCGATAGATGCGGGCAGCCGCGAATCGGTGCACGAGCGCTTCATCCACGGCGAGATCTACCGCGCCCGGCCGGAGGTGATGTGCGTGGTGCACAATCACTCTCCCTCCGTGATTCCGTTCAGCGTCACGGGCGTCCCGATGCGCGCGCTGTATCACATGGCCGCGTTCATCGGCGAAGGCCTGCCGAATTTCGAGATCCGCGATGTCCGCAAGGGAACCGACCTGCTGGTGAAGGATGCGGCTCTCGGAAAGGCGCTGGCCGCGACCCTGGCGAAAAAGCCCGCCGCCCTGATGCGCGGCCACGGCTCGGTGGTGGTCGGCGAGAATCTGCCGCGCGCGGTAGGGCGCAGCGTATATCTCGAGCAGAGCGCGCGCATGCAGATGCAGGCGATCGCGCTCGCCGGCCCGCGCGGCGACATCACCTATTTCGACGACGCCGAAGTGCAGGCTTCGGTCGCGCGGCAGGACTACTACCGCGCCTGGCCTCTCTGGCGCGCGAAGGCTTTGAAGCGACGTCCATGAGTCGGGATCTTTGCGCGCTCACAGCGTGCGAATTGCTGGAAGGTTTCCGCACCCAGACGCTTTCGCCGGTCGATGTCACCAAGGCGGTGCTCGCCCGGATCGAGGCGCTCAACCCGCGGCTGAATGCCTTCAACCTGGTCTCGGACCAAGCGCTCGACGAAGCCAAAGCCTCCGAAGCGCGCTGGTCGTCCGGCCAGCCGAAAGGCCTGCTCGACGGCGTGCCGGTGTCGATCAAGGACCTCATCCTGACCCGCGGCTGGCCGACGCTGCGCGGCTCGAAGACGGTGAGCCCGAAGGGCCCGTGGCACGAGGATGCGCCCGCGACCGCGCGGCTTCGCGAGCACGGCGCGGTGCTGATCGGCAAGACCAATACGCCCGAGTTCGGCTGGAAAGGCGTGACCGACAGCCCGCTGACGGGCATCACGCGCAATCCGTGGAATCCGGACAAGACGCCCGGCGGCTCTTCGGGGGGCGCCGCGGTCGCGGTGGCCTGCGGCATGGGGCCGCTCGCGGTCGGCACCGACGGCGGCGGCTCGATCCGGATTCCGTCGGGCTTCACCGGGGTGTTCGGCATCAAGCCCTCGTTCGGCCGCGTGCCCGCGTGGCCGCTGTCCCCCTTCGGCACGGTGGCGCACGTCGGTCCGATGAGCCGCAACGTTGCCGATGCCGCGCTCATGCTCAGCGTGCTGTCGCTGCCCGACGCGCGCGACTGGCACGCGCTGCCTTACGAGCCGCGCGACTACCGCGCCGGCCTGGAGGCGGGCATACGCGACCTGCGCATCGCGTACTCGTCGAACCTCGGCTACGCCGATGTCGACCCCGAGGTCGCCGCCATCGTGCGCAGCTCGATCGGCGTCTTCGCCGACCTCGGCGCCCGGGTGGACGAGCGGCATCCGGGGTTCGAGAACGCGGGCCCGATCTTCCAGACGCACTGGTTCTCGGGCGCCGCGGCGCTGATCCGCACCGTGAAGGACAGGAACCCGGTCGATCCGGGGCTGCTCGAGGTGGCCGAGCAGGGCGCGAAAATCGCCGCCGCCGAGCTCATGGACGCGCAGATGAAGCGCGGCGCGCTCGGCATGCACATGAATCTCTTTCACCGCGACTACGATCTCCTCGTCACGCCCGCGCTCGCGGTCGCCGCCTTCGACGTCGGCCAAGAGACGCCGGTCAAGGGCCGCTGGACCGACTGGACCCCCTTCACCTACCCGTTCAACCTCACCGGGCAGCCCGCGGCCTCGATCCCCTGCGGCTTCACTAAGGCGGGCCTGCCCGTCGGCCTGCAGATCGTCGGCCCGCGCTTCGCCGACGCGCTCGTCCTGCGCGCCGCGCGCGCTTTCGAAACCACCCGCCGTCTCGAGCTGCCGGACCTTGCGCGTCTGTCAGCTTAGGAATAGCGTTCGCATCTTCAGGGTGGAGGGGGAGAGCAACAATCGCCATGCCGAACGACGCCGAAAGCGCGCGGATCGCGGCCGCCGGGCGCCGCTTTCTGAGCTTCTTCGCGCTCAAAGACGCCGCGAAAATCGCGGCCTGCTATACCGACGACGCCGAGATCCTCGCCTCGAACCGCAGCCCGATCCGCGGGCGCGCCGCCATTGAGTCGGTGTTCAAGTTCACCAACCGCCCCGGGCACACGCTCGAGTTCCAGAGCGCGGAGCTCGACCTCCAAGGCGACACGGCGATCGAAATCGGCGCCTACGTGCGCAGGCTCAAGGACGGCTCGGCGTACAGCCGCGGCCGGTACATCGTGATCTGGAAGCGTGTCGGCGACGAGTGGAAGATCCACCGCGACATGTACACGAGCCAGCCGCGCGACGCGTCGGTTCGATCGGCATGAGATGGCCGCCGTGAAGATCGACGGCGGCTGCCACTGCGGCTCCATCACGTTCGAGGCCGAGATCGATCCCGCCGGTGTCGGCGTGTGCCACTGCACCGACTGCCAGCAGCTCACCGGCACCGCGTTCACCACGTTCGTGTTCGCGCCTCGGGCCGGGTTCAAGCTGCTCTCCGGCACACCGAAGGTCTACCTCAAGACCGGCTCGAGCGGCGCCAAGCGCGCGCAGGCGTTCTGCCCGGAGTGCGGCTCCCGCATCTACGCCAGCGCCGCGGTCGCCGAGCCCGAGCGCTACAACCTGCGCCTGGGCACGATCCGCCAGCGGCGCGAGCTGCGGCCGCAGAAGCAGATCTGGTGCCGGTCGGCGCTCGACTGGGTGATGGACCTAGGCTCGGTGAAGCAGTTCCCGCGCGAACCCTAGGTACCCGCACGCGGCCACGGCGAAGGCCTGGCACGCAGATACGGTGCAGGCCCAGGCGAAGCAGACCGCGGCGTTGAATTCGCCGACCACCTGCGCCGCGCCGCTCACCGCCTTCTGCGAGCGCAGCCGCACGACGAGCAGCGTGCCGTCGACGCGCTGCGCCAGCTCGCCGGGAAAGAAGCGCTCGATGCCGCCCGAGTCGGGCCCGAGGAATCTCTGGTACGCAGCCGGCACGTTTCGGTAAGGACAGACCGGGTACCGGATCTCCTCGTACATGGCGCTACCGTAGCGCCGGAGGTATTAATTCACCGGCACGCGGTTCAACCCGGGTGTGATCCGAACCGCCAAGTCACCCGCGCACGACAGGCTTACTTTTGCGGCTTCTCCCCCGGAGGCGCGTAGTTGGAAGGCACCTCGCCGGTCAGCGCCTCGAGGAATGAAACCAGATCGGCAACTGTGCGCTCGTCGAGCGTGCGTCCGAGCTGCACGCTCGCCATCACGCGCACCGCGCGCTCGAGCGTCGCGACCGAGCCGTCGTGGAAGTAAGGCGCGGTCCTCGCGATGTTGCGCAGCATCGGCACGCGGAACACGTAGCGGTCTTCCTCCTTCTTCGTGACCGCATAGCGGCCCGGGTCGATCTTCTGCGAGCCGGTCTCGACCCAGTAGTCCTTGACGACGCCAAACTTCATCAGCGCGGCGCCGCCCAGGTGCGAGCCGTTATGGCAGCCCGCGCAGCCAATCGAAAGGAACGCGCGCAAGCCCGTCTTCTGGCGCTCCGTCAGTGCGCCGTCGGCGCCCGCGAGGAAGCGATCGAACGCCGCGGGCGTGACGAGGGTCGCCTCGTAGGCTTCGAGCGCCACCCCGTAGTTGCGCGTCGACAGCGGCTCGGCCTCCCCCGGAAACGCGGCGCCGAACTTCGGCGCGTAGTCGAGCTCTCGCAGCTTGGCGAGCGCCGTCTCGCGCGAGGCAAAGCCGAGCGAGCCGGTGAGCGAGCCCTCGGCCTGGTCGGCAGCGTTCTTCCGGTCCGCCAGCCAGCGCGTCATCGGCTGGCTCGTCGCATTGAACACCGTGGGCGAATGCCGCGAGGTCGGTGCGCCGCGCGCGTCGGGCGAGAAAGGACGCCGATCGGCGCCCCAGTCGCGGGCGAAATGGCAGCTCGCGCACGCCGTCTTGCCGTCGAGCGATACACGCGTGTCCCAGAAGAGCGCGCGGCCGAGCTCGGCCCGCGCGGGTGAGCCGACGCTCGCCGTCTTGATCTCGCCCAGGAGACCCGCGGCGTCCCGCCGCAGCGCTTCGTCCGCGCACGCGGCCGTGGCGACAAGCACCGCCAGGACGCCGGCAACCGCTATTCTTTGCTTCATGGCCACTCCCTTTGCGCGCTAATGCTACGCAACATGGCGTTTCAGTTCTGTGTCAGCGAAGTTTCGGCAGTGTTCGAGCCGGCGATCGGCGCAGAAGGCAAGGCGCTCTTCGTCGCGGGGCATGGCGCGGGAAGCCACATGAACCATCGCAGCATGCTCAAGCTGTCGGAAGTCTTGCGCTCCCACGGCTTCGACGTGGTGCGGTTCAACTTCCTCTACCGCGAGAAAGGCGCGGGCCCGCCGGACCGCATGCCTAAGCTTCAGGCTTGCTTCACCGCCGTAGCCCAAAAGGCGCGTGAGGAAATCGGGGCAAGAAAATTCGTGATCGGAGGGCGCTCCATGGGCGGACGGGTCGCGTCGATGCTCGCCGCCGAGGGCCTAGCCTGCGACGGACTGCTGCTCCTCGCCTACCCGCTGCACCCGGCCGGCCAGCCCGAGAAGCTGCGCGACCAGCACTTGCCGAGCATCAAGGTGCCGGTGCTCTGCATCAACGGCACGCGCGACTCGCTCTGCCAACAGGACAAGATGACCAGGGCAATCGATGGTCTCGGCTGGCAGATGCAGTGGCTCGAAGGCAAAGACCATTCCTTCGACGTCACCGCCGAGGTTGGCGAGCTCGCCGGGCGCTGGCTCGCTACGCTCTAGGAGGCCCCATCGTCGTCCCCGCGAAGGCGGGGACCCAATTTTTTTCAGTCAACGCAAGCTCGCGTAACGGCGTTACCCGTCGAGTGAAGCAGGCGGTGGTCTACATCCTCGCAAGCAAACCCTACGGAACGCTGTACATCGGGGTGACAAGCAATCTTGCCGGCCGCATCGAAGCGCATCGGAACGGCTGCGTGGACGGATTCACCAAGCGATACGGCGTGTATACGCTCGCGTATTTCGAGCTGCACGCGGACATGTACGAGGCGATTCAAAGAGAGAAGAGACTCAAGAAATGGAACCGCGCATGGAAGATCAAGCTCATCGAAGAGGCGAACCCCGAGTGGAAAGACCTCGCATTAGAGGCCTTCTAATTTTTTAAACGGGGTCCCCGCCTTCGCGGGGACGACTCGTCAGAACCTTCCCTAGCCGCCGTTGATTCTCAGCAGGCGCGCCGCCGTGCCGCCGAGGATGGCGACCCGGTCGGCGTCGGTCAGCTCCGGCGTCTTGAGGATATGGTCGACCGTAGTCTTGTCCCAGGGGAACGGAAAGTCCGTGCCCATGACGAGCTGGGACGTGCCCACCTGCGCCGCGAGGTGGCGCAAGGCCTCCGGGGTAAAGACGAGCGCATCGAAATAGAGCTGCTTCAGGTACTCGGTCGGCTTCTTCTTGAGCTGCACCGCGGCGCAGCGGTCCGGGAACGTGAGGCAGATGTGGTCCGAGCGCGGAGCGTAGGAAGGCAGGTAGCCGCCGCCGTGCGCGCCGCAGATCTTGAGCCCGGGAAAGCGGTCGAGCGTGCCCTCGAAGATGAGGTGCGAAAGCGCGAGCGTGGTCTCGAGCGGGTTGCCGATGGTGTTCTCCAGGCCGCCGTTGCCCTGGAGCCTGCTCTTCAGCTCGGCGGTGCCGATCGGGTGGATGAACACAAACACGCCGAGCTCCTCGGCCTTCTTCCAGAACGGGTGGAACTTCGGGTCCGAGAGCTCCTGCCCTGCGACGCTGCCGCCGACGCCCGCGCCGCGCAGGCCGAGCTTCTTCACGGCGTGCTCGAGCTGCTGCGCGGCGAGGTCGGGATGCTGCAGCGCCACCGAGGCGAGCGCGACGAAGCGGTCGGGCTGCTTGGCGACGATCTCGGCGAGCTTGTTGTTCTGCAGCTCGATCAGCTTGGTGGCGACGTCGCGGTCGGCCCCGTACCAGTAGGCGTTGATGGTGAGCGCCTCCATGTCGATGCCCTGCTCGTCCATCGCGCGGATGCGGTCCTGCATCGTGGTGGTGAGCAGCGCCGGGCCGAACTTCAGGCCCATCAGCGCCATCGCCTCGGGAAAGCCGACGTGCGCGTGCACGTCGATGGTCTTCACGCGCTTGCCGTTCACCGCCACCTCGCGGCGGCGCGGCGCCTGCGCGTGCGCCGGGCGAGTTCCAGCGGCGCCCATCAGCGCGCATCCGGTAAAGACTACGAAGTCCCTGCGTGTGGTCATCGATCCTCCTCCTAGCCTCCTCGCGGCGGAACCGGCAAGATACCAGCGATGGCGATGACATTGAAACCGATCCGGCGCGTAGTCACGGGAAACGACGCGCAGGGGCGCTCCCGGGTGCTCTTCGACGGACCGGCGCCGAACGTGAACCCGGGCGCGGTGGCCGCGAGCGCGGCCATGACCGACCTCTGGGTCTTCCACCGCTGCCCGGCGCCGATTTCGGGTGAACGCGACGACGGCAACCTGCGGTTCAACTTCGAGCCGCCGCCCGCGGGCGGGCACCTGCGCATCGTCCAGTCAGCCGGGCGCCCGCCGGATTACGACCCGGCGCGCGACGCGTCGGCCGTGCCGCTGCACGCGCCGCGCCAGCGGCCGGGCGGAACCTGGGACCGCGGCGGCCAGAACGCCTTCAGCTCGCCTGTGCACCAGTCGGAGACGGTCGACTACGGCGTCCTGCTCGAAGGCGAGCGCGTGTTGCTGCTCGACGACGGCGAGCACGTCATGCGGCCCGGCGACGTGGTGGTGCAGCTCGGCAACTGGCACGGCTGGACCAACCCGCGCACGGAAAGCCTGATGGCTTTCATCATGATGGGAGCGCAGCCCGAGCCGTGAAGCCGGTGCGCAGGCTTGTCACCGTCGACGATCCGAGCGGGCGCTCCCGCGCCATCGCCGATGGACCGGCGCCCGCGGTGCATACCGACCCGGCGCGCCCCGGCTACTCCTCCACCCTCGTCTGGCTCACCGACCGCACGCCCGCGCGGATCGACACCGCGCCGCTCGACGCTCCTTACCGTGAAAGCCCGCCGCCGGGCGGCTCGTTGTATCGCGTCGTCCACTTTCCACCACAAACAGAATCAAAAAAACACCGGGCGACAACGCTCGAATTCTGCCTGGTGCTCGAAGGTGACATCACGCTCGTGCTCGACCTCGAAGAGGTGCACCTGAAAGCCGGCGACACGGTGGTCCAGCGCGGCACGCGGCACGCATGGAGCAACCGCTCTGGAAAACCCTGCGTGGTCGCCATCTCGTCCCATGACGCCCAGGGTTGAAATCGACCGCGCGGTGCCGGGTCTCGAGCGGCTCGTGTCGCGCGACGCGCAGCTCGAGCGCCTGCACGACGGCATGAGCTTCGGCGAAGGGCCGGTGTGGAACCGCCGCGACGGCAGCTTCTGGTGGGTCGACATCGTCGGCGACACGATCTACCGGCGCCCTCGCGGCGGGAGCGCAGAGATCTTCATGCGCCCCTCGACGCACGCGAACGGCCTGACGTTCGACCGCGAGGGCCGGCTCCTCGTCGCCGGCTGGGCCTCGCGCTCGGTGTGGCGCGTCGAGGCGGACGGCAAGGTCCGCACGCTCGCCTCGGAATTCGACAGCCGCAAGATCAACAGCCCGAACGACATCGTGGTCCAGTCGAACGGCGCGATCTGGTTCACGGATTCGCCGGGCGCGCTGTACAACCCGGGGATGGAAGCCGACGACCTGCAGCAGTACCTCGACTTCCAGGGCGTGTTCCGGATCGCCCCGGACGGCACGCCCCCCGGCAACCTGAGCGCGCCGATCCGCGACACGGTGTATCCCAACGGGCTCGCCTTCACGCCGGACGAGAAGACGCTGTACGTGAACGACTCGCGGCTCGGCGAGATCCGCGCCTACGACATGCGCGCGGACGGCACTCGCGGGCCGATGCGGCTCTTCCACAAGCTCGAAGGCAGCGAGCCCGGCATCGCCGACGGCATGAAGGTCGACCGGGAAGGCAACGTCTATTGCACGGGACCCGCCGGCGTGCACGTCATCGGCCCGGACGGAAAGCTTCTCGGCCGGCTGCTCGTTCCAGACCATTGCACCAACATGGCGTTCGGCGACGACGACTGGCGCTCGCTTTACATCACCACCTACCACGCGCTTTATCGCATGCGCGTCGGCGTACCCGGCGTGGAGGTCGGGTAGCGATGGCGTGGCGCTTCGAGCACGTCGCAGGCCCGTTCGAAGGACCGGCGGCCGGGCTCGCCTGGGACGGCGCCGGCATGCTCTTCAGCATCCTCTCGCCGGGCCCGCGCGCGGGCGAGGGCCGCATCCTGCGCTTCGACCCGAAGCTCGGTGAAACGAGCGTCTTCCGCGCGTTCACCAACCGCACGAGCGGCATCGCGTTCGGCCGCGACGGCGCGCTCTACGGCTGCCAGGAGCTCTCGCGCCGCATCGTGCGCTTCAACCCGGATGGGTCCGCCTCGCTCCTGACGCCGCTCGTCGATGGGCGCATGCACAACCTGCCGACCGGCCTCGCGCTCGATTCCCGCGGCCGCATCTGGTTCTGCGACTCGCGCAGCCCGCTGCGCACCTCCGGCCCGCTCATCTACCCGCAGGCCGACCTCGAATCGATTCTTCTGCTCCGTCGTCCCCGCGAAGGCGGGGACCCCATTTGGGTTTTACACCGCCTCGCCTCCGCCCTCGACACTCCGCGCGCAATCGCCCTCTCCCCCGACGAACGCACCCTCTACGTCGCCGATCGCCAAGGCCTCCACGCTTTTACCATCCGAGACGACGCGCTCGACGCGCGCCGCCGCTTATCCGAGCGCGCCCTCACCGGCCTGAACACCCTGCAGGACGGCCGCATCATCGCGTGCGCCGGCGCCTCGCTTCTCATGCTCGAAGCGTCCGGCGCGGTCTGCGAAACCTGGCCCTTCCCGGGCGGAGATTCGGTGAACTGCGCCTTCGGCGGCCCGGACCTTTACGTCACAACTACCGCAGGCGAGCTCTGGAGAGGTCGGCCATGAAAGCGCTTTTTTTCCTCCTACTCGGTTTTTTCTTCGGCCTCGCCAACGCGCAAACCGACTACCCGACCAAGCCCATCCGCTTCATCGTCGGCCCCGGGCCGGACTCGCTCGCGAGGCTCTTCGGCCAGAAGATGACCGGGGCCTGGGGCCAGCCGGTGATCGTGGACCAGCGCGGCGGAGGCGGCGGAACGATCTCGGCCGAGGCGGTCGCGAAGGCGCCGCCCGACGGCTACACGCTCCTGCTCATGACCGGCACGCACGCGATCAATCCGTCGGTCTACAAGACGAACTACGACATGGTGCGCGACTTCACGCCCGTGACGCTCCTAGGCGCGACGCCGTTCGTGCTCGCGGTCCACCCTTCAGTGCCGGCGAAGTCCGTCGCCGAGCTCATCAAGCTCGCCAAGGAAAAGCCGGGTGCGCTGAACTACGGCTCCGGCGGCAGCGGCACCCCGCCGCACCTCGCCACCGAGCTCTTCAAGCAGATGGCCGGAATCAACATGGTCCACGTGCCGTACAAGACGATCCCCCTGGCGATCACCGACCTCCTCGGCGGCCAGCTCCAAGTCATGTTCACCGTGGGACCGGCCGGGCTGCCGCAGGTCAAGGCCGGGAGAATCCGCGGCCTCGCCGTCTCCACCGCCAAGCGCTCGGCCTTCGCGCCAGAGCTTCCGACCGTCGCCGAATCCGGCCTCCCCGGCTTCAACGTCTTCGGCTGGAACGGCGTCCTCGCCACCGCCGGCACCCCGCGCCCGGTCATCGAGAAGCTCCACGCCCTTTTTACCACCGCCATGAAGGACCCCGAGGTGCGAACCCGCATGGCCGGCTTCGGCTTCGAGCCGATCGGCAACACGCCGGAGGAATTCGGCGCCTTCGTCAAGGAAGACATCGCCCGCTGGGCGAAGCTCGTCAAGGAAACCGGCGCTAAGGTCGAGTAGCCGCCGTTTCGTCGTTCCCGCGCAAGCGGGATGCCGTGATCGGGGCCAAATTCTGCGCCACGCGAGGTCTTAACCTCGCGGCGGCCTATCTTACCGGCCGAGCTGGCGCATCTCGTTCAGCAGGAAGTTGGCGAGCCGCTTGAGGCGGTTCTTCGTCCGGTACACGGCCGTGTTGTCGAGGAAGTAGGTGAGCAGGATCGAGTCGCGCGTGCGCACCTCCGGACCGACCCGGTCGACCGAATGATACGAGTCGTCGCCCACCGCGAAGGCATACCCCGTGTTCGGCGCGAACGGCATCCGATACGCGCGCTCGTAGTTGCCGTCGGCGCGCTTCGCATGGAAGACCGTGCCGATGTGCTCGGTCGACCGGTCGCGCGGCAGGTAGAGCTGGATCGTCATGCCCTTCGACTTCGTATCGGAGTGGATGCCGATCTCGTAGTCCGCGACGTCGCGCGTGAGGACGGGGATCGGATACACGCCGACGTCGCGCCATGCCGCTCCGAACCGCTGCTCGAGCGGTTTCGCGAGGCGCCGGCGGAACGCCTCGCCGAGCTCGGGCGAGCAGAGCACACGGCTGATGACGCGCCAGATCGCCTTCTTGTGCGCCGGCAGGTGGCGGATGTACTCGGGAAAGACGTCGATCTTGGTGCGCGTGCCGCCTTCGTCCGTGCGCGTGTACTTCGTGCGCCCGGACATGCGGCGGTAGTCGGAGGGCACCGGCATCGCCTCCAGCATCGCGGCATAGATGTCGGCCGGGAAGACCCCGGACAGGCGCAGGTGACAGAAGGGCGTCTCGTGCGCCTCCGAGGTCTCGATGGTGCGCACGGCGTGTTGCAGGACACGGTTGACTTGCTCCATGCATTGCAAGCTTAGCGCAAGAGGCGGGCAAGCAACGCGACGGTTGCCCTGTTTGAGAGTCCGGCGCGCCGGCGAGCCCCCTGGCTTCAGCGGCGAACTGGTTTTACCATCCATCGCCGCGACCGGGTCGATTCCGGGCTCGGCAAACGCTCGATGGAGCTGATGGCCGAGAAGGTGATGCCGAAGGTGAACGCTGCACTGAAGGAGTGAACATGAGACCGCTCAGATTCTTATGCACGCTGCTCGTCTTCGGCGCCGTCGCGATTCCGGCGGCGCGCGCCGAGCTCACCCGCCTGGACCTTGCGTCGCAGCAACCGTTCGGATCGTTCCGCGCCGGGAACTACGTGATCTCGCAGGGGAGGATCTACGGCGAGCTTTCGCCTCGGGAATCCATCCCGGGCATCGACAAGGCGAAGCGCAACGCGCGCGGCATGGTCGAATACTCGGCGCGTATCGTCCTGATCGCGCCGGAGGTACCGAGCCGAGGCAACGGCACGCTGCTGGTCGACATTCCCAACCGCGGCAACGCCTATGCGCAGGCGCTGTACAACTCGCCACGCGACGAGCCATTCCAGTCTGGCACGTTCGAGCAGGGCACCGGTTTTCTCCAGGACCATGGGTTTAGCGTTGCCGAGGTGTACTGGGAGCTTGGAAAAGGCGCGGACCTGCCGAGCTTCGCCGACGCCGACGGCAGGACGCGCTACGTGGAAGGGGTGGGCTTCGCGATTGTGCGCGACGCCGCCGATTTTCTCGCCCACGCGCCGGCCAGCGGACCGGTCGGCCGCAACCCCCTCGCCGGCGCCGTGCGCCACACGCTCGCGAGCGGCAAGTCGCAGAGCGGGCGCTTCCTGAAGAGCTTCCTGCTGCATGGCTTCAACATGGCGAACGGACGGCGGGTATTCGACGGCATGCACATCTTTGTCGCGGGCTCGGGATCGTCGCCGATCATGCAGGAGGGCGTCGGCCCCGAATCGAGCGCGAATGGAATTCCGACTTTCGACAAGCCCGAAATGCGCGGCGTGAACGAAGAGCCGCTGACCACGGCCGACCTGATGGCGCGCCTCGATGCTCGCGGCGAGAAGGCGCCCAAGATCCTGCTCGTGAACTCGACCACCGACTACTACGGCATTCGCGCATCTCTCGCCCGTACGGGCGCCGCAGGAACCGCGGAGCGGCCGGTTCCGTCGAATGTACGGGTGTACGACATAGCAGGCGCGCCGCACGTAGTCTTGCGCAAGGCGCCGGCCGCCTGCACGCTGCCTCAGGGACGCCTCGACTGGGCGCCGGTGTCCCGCGCGCTGCTCCTCAAGCTGGACGCGTGGGTCGCCACGAACGCCGAGCCGCCCGCGAGCAGGCTCATGCCGCTGGAGCCCGCGGGCGAGGAAACGGCCCTGCGCGCGCCCGCACATCTGCCGGCTGCCGTGCTCCAGTTGCCAAAACGCGATGCCGACGGCAACGCGCTCGGCGGCGTGCGCCTTCCCGATCTCGCCGCGCCGCTGGGCACGCACGCCGGACTGAACCGTCCAACCTCGCGCGAGTGCATGCTGATCGGCGCCTATACGCCTTTCCCTCCGCTGAAGATCGCCCAGCGTTATCGGAACCGCGACGACTACGTGAATCAGATCCGCCTTGCGGCCCGCGAGCTGACGCAGGCAGGGTTCCTGCTGCCCGACGACGCCGGGGTGATCATCCAGGCCGCCGCGTCGAACCCCGCGTTCCAAGTCTCCGCTACCGCGGCGCGCTGATCTTTTTCATCCCCGAAGCGTACTGAGCGCAGGCGCCATTTCCGGGTTTGTTTTTCGTTTCTCGAAGGCCCGGATAGCCTGCCTGAGCGTCGGGAAGACAAGGACCCGCGCCTCGGCTTCGCCCAAGTGGAGCTTTTCGAGGTGTCGTGCGATCTCGGCTTTACGCGCAGCGAAGCCCAGACGAACGCCGCGCGCGTGGAGCAAGCCTTCGAGCTCGACCAGCGTGTGGCGCCCGGTCACGTCGGTGCTCGTGACCGGAACGGCGTCGATCACGAACCATTCGAGCTCCGCGCCGACGCGCTCTACCGTGCGGAGCGCCGCGTTCTTGAAGTATTGCGCGTTGAAAAAAACGATCGGCCCGTTGAAGCGAAACAGGCACAGGCCCGGGATGGCCTTGGCGCCCGGGTGGCGCTCGATGCCGTGAAGGCCCTTGAGCCCTTCGACCTTGCCCAGCACCTCGTACGGCGGCTGCGCCACGATGCGGACGAAGCGCGCGAGCGCGAGCACCACGCACAAGAGAATCGCGTGGATCGATCCGATCGCCACGACGCCGAGCGTCGCGATCGCGGAAATCGCGAACTCGGTCTTGTCCTCGCGGTAGAGCGCGCGCGGCGTCCCGATGTCGACGAGCGAGTACGCTGCCATCAAGAGCACCGCACCGAGCGCGGGCACCGGCACGTACTCGAGCGGCCCGGTGAGAAAAAAGAGCACCACCGCGACGACGGTGGCGGCGACGAGCCCGGTCACCTGGGTGCGGCCGCCGGCTGCGTCGCTCATCGCCGTGCGCGAGTCGGCGCCGCTCACGGCGAACCCTTGCGCCAGTGCCGCAGCGACGTTCGAAGCGCCGACCGCCGCCAGGTCCCGATTCGCGTCGATGTCGTAGCCGTTCTTCGCGGCGAACGCGCGCGCCGTGACCATCGCGCTCGCGAAGCTGACGAGCGCAACGCCGGCAGCACTCGCGAAGAGCGTTTCGAAGATCGAAAACGAGAAATTCGGGATCGCGAGCGCCGGCAGGCCCGCCGGGATCTTGCCGACGGTTTTCACGCCCTCGGCGTCGAGACGCAAAAAGACGACCGCGAGCGCCGCGACCACCATGGTGACGAGCGCCGCAGGCACGCGCGGGAGAAGCTTTCTCGAAATCAGGTACACGGCGAGCGAGCCCAGCCCCACCGACAAAGTGGGAACGTGGGTGCCGCCGAGTTTTTCCGCGATCTCGACGATGCGCGGCACGATGCCGCCCGCCTCGACCGGGAAACCCAGCACTTTTCCGAGCTGACCGAGCGCGATCGAGAGGGCAATCCCGTTCATGAAACCCGCGAGGATCGGCCGCGACAGGAAATCCGCGAGCGCGCCGAGTTTCGCGAAGCTCGCGAGAATCGCGAGGAGCCCCGCGAAAAACGCGAGGGTCACGCTCATGGCCTGGTATTGCTCCGGATTGCCCGAGGCGAGCGGCGCGACCGCGGCCGCGACGAGCGCGCAGGTCGCGGCGTCGGGCCCGACGATGAGCTGTCGCGACGAGCCGAAGAGAGCGTACGCGAGAAGCGGCAGGATACTCGAGTAGAGCCCGACGGCCGGGTTGAACCCCGCGAGCTCCGCGTACGCGACGCCGACCGGTATCGCGACCGCCGCCACCGAAACGCCGGCCACGACGTCGTAGCGCAGATCCTCACGACGATAGTGGGCGAGCGTCGTGAGCCCTGGCGCAATCCGTGAAAGAAGATGGGCCATCAGACGGCAGGCTACTTCTTGTAGCGCTTCGGCACGAACGGCAGCTTGCTGATCCGCACCGGCCGGCGCG
>DASYPG010000281.1:0-3160 GCA_036006885.1 Burkholderiales bacterium
AGCCAATGCCCCAGTGGGCTCGACCACCAGCTTCATGCGCTCCCAGAGCCAGAACATCGCCCGCAGCAGCTCGTCGTCGGTCACGGTCAGCATGTCGTTCACGTACTTCATCACCAGCGGGAACGTGATGCTCCCGAGCGAAGTGGTGCGGGCGCCGTCCGCGATCGTGTCCGGCACAGCAATGGTTTTCAGGGTTTTGGTTTTGAAGGATTGAGTCGCGTCGTCCCCAGCTGCGGGCTCGACGCCGATCACGCGGCAGTCCGGAGAGAGGTGCCGCGCAGCGATCGCACAGCCCGAGATCAGTCCGCCGCCGCCGCAGGGCACGAGCAGCGCTTCGAGCGCTCCGGCGTCCTCGATCAGCTCCTTCGCCGCGGTGCCCTGGCCGGCGACGATGTGGGGGTGATCGAAAGGGGGAATCAGCGTGAGATTGCGCTCCTCCGCCAGTCTCCTTGCCAGCGCCTCCCGGTTTTCGCCACTGCCGTAAGTCACGACCTGGCCACCGTAGCCGCGCGTGGCCTCGAGCTTCACCTTGGGTGCGTCCTCTGGCATCACGATGGTCGCCGGAATGCTCAGAAGCTTTCCAGCGAGGGCCACGGCCTGCGCGTGATTGCCCGAAGAGAAGGCGAGCACGCCGCGCTTTCTCTGCTCGGGAGCGAGCTGCGACAGCGCGTTGTAGGCGCCGCGGAACTTGAACGCGCCCATACGCTGCAGGTTTTCGCACTTGAAGAACACGCTCGCGCCGGTGATCTCGTCGACCTGGCGCGAGGTCATCACCGGGGTGCGGCGCGCCTCGCGCCTGATCCGCTCGTGGGCGGCGGCGACGTCGTCGTAGGAGACCATTTCAGCTCCAGTGCTTCAACGCGGCTACGGCGACTTCTTCACCCCATTCCTGGAGGAAGTGGCCGCCGTTCTCGACCAGATACGGCTCGGGGCACCCGCGGATCCATTTCCGAAGCTCGGTCATGACCGGCAGGCCGAGCACCGGATCCCTGACGCCGATCGCCATGAAGCTCTCTCCTTGCCAGGCTTCGCTCAACCATTGCCTTGCTTTGCGTGCGATGTCGGCGCCCGGATCGTCGCGCCGCTCGGGGACGAGCTGCGGAAAGCGACGCGCGCCGGCCTTGTAGCGCGCATCCGGGAACGGCGCGTCGTACGCCGCGAGCTCGCGCGGCGTGAGATGCGGGCAGGTACGCGACATGAGCTTGCCGCACGGCAGGTCCGGTGTCCTCGCCACGTACGCCCGCCACGCGAGAAAGCCCTCGCTGAGCGGCAGGTCGCCGCCGGCGAGCGCCGTGTTCATGATAAGCAGGCGCTCGAAACGCTCGGGCATCTCCATCGGCAGCGTAAGCCCGAGCAGTCCGCCCCAATCCTGCACGACCAGGGTAATGCCCTTCAGGTCCTGACGCTGAACGAAGTCCAGCAGAAACCGGCGATGGAAGTCGAAGGTATAGAGCGCTTCGTCCTCCGGCTTGTCGGAGCGGCCGAAGCCGATGAAGTCGGGCGCCACCACCCGCGCGTCCTGCTTGAGAAAGACCGGGATCATGCGGCGATAGAGGTAGGACCAGGTCGGCTCGCCATGGAGGCACAGGAACGTGGTGCCGCCGCCCTTACCCTCATCCTCCTCGACGTAATGCACCCGAAAGCCGTGCCATTCGAGGTAGCGCGGCGCGTAGGGAAATCCGGGAAGGTCGGCGAAGCGCGAGTCGGGTGTGCGCACAGGCCGATTGTAGAATGGCTCGATGGACTATTCCTCCTACACCGATCTGAAAGTGCGGCGGGTTGAGCCGGGGATCCTCGAGATCGTGATGGGCGAGGAGGGCAAGCTCGCGGTGGCGACGGAGAACGCGCATGCCGAGATGGCGCGGATCTGGCTGGACGTCGACCGCGACCCGCAGGCGCGCGTGGCGATCCTGCGCGGCGCCGGCAAGGGCTTCTCGGCCGGCGGCGACCTCGCGATGGTCGAGAAGATGACGCAGGACTTCGACCTTCGGGCGCGCGTGTGGCGCGAGGCGCGCGACCTCGTCTACAACATGATCAACTGCTCGAAGATCATCGTCTCGGCCATGCACGGCCCCGCGGTCGGCGCGGGGCTCGTCGCCGGCCTGCTCGCTGACATCTCGATCGCGGCGCGTAATGCCCGCCTGATCGACGGGCACACGCGCCTGGGCGTCGCTGCGGGCGACCACGCCGCGATCGTGTGGCCGCTCCTCTGCGGCATGGCCAAGGCGAAGTACTACCTGCTTACCTGCAAGACCATCAGCGGCGAGGAGGCGGAGCGGCTCGGGCTGGTCTCGCTCACCTGCGAGGAATCCGAGCTGCACGCCAAGGCGCTCGAAGTGGCGCGCGAGCTCGCCGCCGGCGCGCAGACCGCGCTGCGCTGGACCAAGTACTCGCTCAACAACTGGCTGCGCATGGCGGGTCCCGCGTTCGACGCCTCGCTGGCGCTCGAAGTGCTTGGCTTTACCGGCCCCGAGGCGAAGGAAGGCGTCGCCTCGCACCGCGAGAAGCGCAAGCCCGTCTTCCCTCCCGAGCCCCCCGACTTCTGAGACGGTTCAGGACGCCTTGCTGAAGTCGAGGTCGGGGCCGGGAGAGCCGCCGCTCGACTGCCCGACGCACAGCCGCTCGAGGTCCTGGACGATCGCGGCGGCGTCTGGCCCGGCGCGTCCCAGGCTCGCAAGCAGGATGCGCACCGGCAGGTCCACCAGCGTCGGCTCGGGGTGATCGCGCAGGTGGGCGAGGTTCTGCAGCGCCGGCAGGGCGTGCGTGCTGCGAAACCCGGCGCTTCCGCTTTCGACGGCCTGCACGATCGCCGCCTGCGCGCGCGCGATTCCCATCAGGAGTTCCGCGAGATGCTGCGACGAGAGGATCTGCATTGCGCCTCCGCGTGGGTGGAGCGCGATGGTAGCATCGGGCCGCGTGTTCTCCTGGAAACGCCCCGACAATCTCGGCGTGCGCGATGGCCGCCTCGCGCCGTGCAAGCGCTCGCCGAACTGCGTGTCGTCTCAGGCGAATCTTTCCGACGCCGAGCACCACATCGCGCCGATCCATGGCAGCCTCGCCGCCGCGCGGCTCGCGATCAGGTCGCTCCCGCGCACCACGATCATTGAGGAAAAAGAGAATTATCTTTACGCGGAATTCCGCACCCGGCTCTTGCGGTACG
>DASYPG010000282.1:0-3461 GCA_036006885.1 Burkholderiales bacterium
ACACGATGGCGCGCATCCTCGCGGAGAAGCTTTCGACGATATTCGGCCAGCCGGTGATCGTGGAGAACCGGCTCGGCGCCGGCGGCCTGGTCGGCGCGAAGTGGGTCGCGAGCCAGGAGCCCGATGGGCACACGATCATGATGTACGCCTCGGCCTTTACCGTGTCGCCGCTGATCAGCCCGGGACTCGACCCCAAGGAGCTCGCCCCCGTCGCCACGGTCGCCACGATTCCCACCGTCCTCATCACGCCGCCGGGCAAGTACAAGACCGTGCAGGACTTCGTCGCCGCGGCGAAGGCCGCGCCCGGGAAGCTCGCATGCGCGACCGCGGGCGTCGGCAGCGCGACCCACATGGCGCTCGAGCGCTTTCGCTTCGCCGCCGGGTTCGAGGTGCTGAACGTGCACACCAAGGGCGCTTCCGAGGCGCTTACCGAGGTGGTCGCGGGTCGCGCCGATTGCTATTTCGCGCTCGTGTTCCAGGCGCAGAAGATGCGCGATTCGGGCAAGGTCGGCGCGCTCGTGGTGAGCGCGCCCAAGCGTACCTCGCTCATGCCCGAGCTGCCCACCACGGTCGAGGCCGGCTATCCCGACTCGGCCTACAACTTCTGGGTCGGCGCTCTGGTGCCGGCGAAGACGCCGCGCGAGATCGTCGAGCGGCTGCACAGGGAGATCACCAACCTGGTCCAGTCGCCCGAGATCAGCGATCAGATCCGCAAGCTCGGTGCCGATCCGCTCACCATGACGGTGGCCGAGTTCGACGCGATGATCCAGCGCGAGCTGGTGGAGAACGCGCGCCTCATCAAAGCGGCCGGAATCAAGGCGAATTGATCTCCGACCCCTGGTTCTGGGCGCTCGCGATTCCCGCAGTCGCCCTGACCGGGATCGGCAAAGGCGGCCTCGGCGGCGGCGCCGCGGTCGCGACGCCGCTCATGGCGCTCACCATCCCGCCGACGCAGGCCGCGGCGATCATGCTGCCGGTGCTCTGCCTCATGGACATCGCCGGCGTGCGCGCCTACCTCTGGCGCTGGGACCGCCACGTCGTGCGCATCCTCGTCCCGGCCGGCATCGCCGGCACGTGCGTCGGCGCGCTCACCATCAGCTTCATGAACGACGACTGGATCCGGATCCTGCTCGGCTCGATCGCCCTCGGCTTTCTCGCCTGGACCTTTGTTCCGAAGCCGGCCCGGCTGAAAAAGCCCGGAGATGCCACGGCCTGGCTCTGCGGGATGCTGTCGGGCTTCACCGGGTTCATTACGCACGCCGGCAGCCCGCCCGTGATGATGTACCTCCTGCCGCAGAAGCTCGACAAGGAAACCTTCGTCGCCACGTCGATGATCTTCTTCTTCACGCTCAACTACGCCAAGATCCTGCCGTACCTCTGGCTGCGCCTCTTCGACGCGAGCGCCCTGGTCGCCGCCGGGCTCCTCATCCCGGTCGGCATCGCGGGCGTCTACGCCGGCGTCTGGATGCAGCGGCGCGTCGACGTGCGCTGGTTCTACCGTCTGATCTATGCCCTGCTTTTGTTTACGGGCACGAAGCTCCTCTACGACGGCATCACCGGTCTGCAGGGACACAGATAAAACCGAATAAAGGCTAGACTAGGTCGAGGAGGGAACAATGAGGTCGTGCGCGGTTCTGCTTGCTGCAATTTTCTCTTGCCTTGCGGCCGGCACGGCGCTCGGGCAACCGTTTCCGTCAAAGGCGGTCCGTGTCGTGGTGCCGTTCCCGGCCGGGGGCACCACCGACATCGTCGCTCGCCTCGTCGGCCAGCGCATGAGCGAATCGATGGGCCAGCCGGTGCTGGTCGAGAACAAGGGCGGGGCCGGCGGCCAGATCGGCGCCGCCGAGGTGGCGAAATCCGCGCCCGACGGCTACACCATCCTCATTCACAACGTGACGTTCCCGATGGCCTCGGTCGCGGCGGCGCTGCAGAACCGCGCCATGTACAACATCGAGGGGGATTTCGCCGGGGTCTCGATCGCGGTGTACGTGCCGCTAGTAATTACCGCGCACCCGAGCGTTCCCGCGGCGAACCTCAAAGAGTTGGTCACCTACCTGCAGAAGGAGAAGGGCGCCCGCTACACCTACGGCTCGACTGGACCCGGCTCGTTCATGCACGTGATCGGCGAGGCGCTCTCGCGCGACACCGGGATCCAGATGACGCACGTTCCCTACAAAGGCGCCGCGCCGCTCAAGCAGGAGCTCATCGCGGGACGCGTCAACGTGGGCGGCGACCAGCTTTCCTCGTCGCTCGCCGACATCAAGTCCGGCCGCATCAAGGCGCTCGCCACCAACGCCTCGCGCCGCATCCCGGAGCTTCCGGACGTGCCCACGGTGCGCGAGCTGGGCTATCCGATCCTCGAGGCCGACGGCTGGAACGGGTTCTTCGTGCCGGCGAAAACGCAGCGCGAGGTCATCGACCGGCTGCAGAGGGAGACCGCTGCGGCCGTGCGCCACCCGGAAACCGCCAAGCGCCTGACCGATATCGGCGCCGAGCCCGTGGGCTCCACGCCCGCGGAGCAGGACGCGATCCTGAAGCGGCAGGTGCAGCAGTTCCGGCCGGTGATCAAGGAAATGAAAATCGAAAACTAAGGAGGATTGCGTCGTGCGCAGGCTTAGCTTTTTGTTGCTGTTCATTTATGGAACTGCTTTCGGGCAGACGTATCCCACCAAGCCGGTCCGGCTCATCGTCACCTATCCGCCCGGGGGCAGCTCGGACCTGATGTCGCGGGTCTACGGCGCGAAGCTCTCGGAGCTCTGGAGCCAGCCGGTGATCGTCGAGTCCAAGCCCGGCGCCGCCGGCTCGATCGGCATGGATTTCGCCGCGAAGCAGCCGAACGACGGCTACACCTTCGTGGTCGGAAACCTGCAGCCGGTCGCGGTGAACCCGCTGCTGTCCCAGGTGCCCTACAGCATCCAGAAGGACTTCGTCGCGGTATCGCAGATCTCGCAGGGCCCGAACGTCCTGGTGGTGCAGACCGGCTCGCCTTTCAAGTCGCTCGCCGACGTGATCGCGTTTGCGAAGGCGAATCCCGGCAAGCTCAACTACGGCACCAGCGGCCCGGGCAGCGTGTCGCACCTCTCTTCCGAGATGCTGAAGAACATCACCCAGGCCCAGGTCGTCGAGGTTCCCTACAAGGGCGGCGTCCTCGCGGTGCAGGACCTCCTCGGCGGCCAGATCCAGTTCATCTTCTCCGACACGCTGCCCGCCATGCAGCACATCCGCGCCGGGAAGCTGCGCGCTCTGTGCGTGACCGGCGAGAGCCGCTACGAGCTGCTGCCCGACCAGGTGCCCTGCCAAGGCGACGCGCGTGGGCTCGTCGCGGTGAACTGGTGGGGCGTGCTGTACCCGGCCGGAACGCCGAAGAACATCGTCGCGAAGCTCCACGCCGACACGGTCAAGGTGCTCGCGGACCCCGACACGAAGAAGCGCTTCGCCGATCTCGGCGTCGAGACCAAGGC
>DASYPG010000283.1:0-7853 GCA_036006885.1 Burkholderiales bacterium
GAGGCGATCGAGCAGAACCCGCAGAAGTACGCGCACTATCTCGCGCGCGAGACCGGGGGGCTGCTCAAGCCCGAGGAACTGCAGACTTGGCGCCTCCTGCACGCCGCGCCGCAGCCCTACACGCGCGAGCGCTTCGACGACACCTACCGCTGGACGGTCAAGTGGAACATGACCGTTGCGAACGCCACATACGAGAACACCGTCGACAACCGAGCCTGGGAATAGCGCCTCGGATCCGGTCTAACCGAACCGAGGACTTTCCGCGTCGGCGTAGTGCGACAACAAGGGGGACTGTAGCTATCGTGCTACGCGATGTAGTTGCGATCGGCGACTGCCGCGCGTCCAGATTGTCTGGTCAAAATGCCTGCCGTGGGGAAAACGAAATTGCGAGGAGGCAGGGATGGACGACACGAACGAGAAATACCCCGTATGTGTGAGTCGCAATACCCGGGCCGCATTGCGCAGGTTCCTGCAACCGCTGAGCTTCCTTGCGCTCCTCAGAGCGCGGCGGACGCCGTGGCCTGCAGCGCTCCTGGTGCCGGTGCGGGTCGCGCCCCGGCGCAAGCCGCGGCGGGAATGAGAAGGTGACTCTGTAGGTCGGGCTATGATGGCGGCCTCACCTTCCAGGAGAAGGCCGCCATGCCCGCAAGTCTCAAGAAAGTGAAGGCCTCGATGATGAACGCGATCCACGACCTGCCGCTGCTCGTGGCGCGCGACGAGGGGTTCTTCCGCGACCAGGGGCTCGACGTCGAGATCGTGCGCACGCCCGGCTCGGGCCAGCGCGACTCCGACCACCAGGCGCTGCGCTCGAACATCTTCGAGCGCACCATGGAGGCGCTCTACGACCAGGGAGCGTGCGACCAGTTCCGCATGTGCGAGTGGGGCGTGATGAAGCGCGCGGTCGAATCGCAGGGCCAGGGCGGCCACCGCCCCGCCAAGATCGTCGCCCTGGGCTCGGCGATGTCGAGCTTCGCGCTCGTCGCCGACCCGAATTCGGGCATTTTCGAGCCCGAGCAGCTCAAGGGCAAGCCGATCGGCGTCAGCCCGTTCAACGGCTCGCACTTCACCACGCTCAAGCTGCTCGAGGGCTTCCTCAAGCGCGAGCAGATCCAGACCACCTTCGCCGGCACCATGCGCGAGCGCATCGACGCGCTGCGGCGCGGCGAAGTCGCCGCGATCAGCCTGATGGAGCCGTGGATCAGCTACGCCGAGAAGCTCGGCCTGCGCGTGATCATGGAGTCGCACTCCACCCGCAGCGAAGCCGCCGGCGACGAGCTCGACGGGCCGACCTTGCGCAAGATGTTCGACGCCGAGGCCGAGGCCGCAAGAGCGATCGATAAGGATCCGTCCAAGCACGCGCGCTATCTCGTCGAGGAGGCGGGCGGCCTGATCGAGCTGAAGGATCTCACGCTCGGCCGCATCCTCAACGCCCCACCCGAGCCCTACACTCGCGAACGTTTCACGCACACCTACGAATGGACCCGCGACTGGGGTCTGGTTCCTCCGGGCGCGACCTACGAAAACACCGTCGACAACCGCGCCTGGCAATAGCGCCCATCGCGGCCCTGCAGCCGGATATTAGGAGGAGAGGGTCATGTTCCCGGCAAATTCGAACTACAGCGGAAGGTTCGTTGCGCGATTCCCGAGTCCGGTAGACGGCCCCGGGATGGCGCTCAGCGTCGACGTGTGCAAGGTCCCGGCCCCGCCGGCGCCATTCGTGCCCGTCCCTTACCCAACTCCGACCACGGCATGGGGCACCTCTGCCGCGAGCAAGCAGGCAGTTACTCTGCAACTGAAAACTAGGTTGCACAGTTTGCACGGGCGGATCGCTGCAATGTGCGGCTGCAGCGATGCGACGGCGGTTCACAAAGCGCTCGACGAATACGTGGACGCTGTGAGCAAGCTGCATGTCATCATGGGGCCGCCCGTGAACGTCAAGGTGGAAGGGAAGGCGGTCACGCGCCTGCCGTAAAGCGCACTAGGACGCTGATCGGGTCTGACGGAAGGCCGTACGCCAGCCCACGCCGAGGAGCCCTCGGCGGCCACCGCAGCACGCGCATCTACGGACGTCTCGACTGTCCCTCGGCGCTGCGCGCCATCGCGCGCGGCGGGTACGTCAGGCATCGGGTGTTCTTTCTCAGCGAGCGCGAGGCGCGCGCCGCGGGCTACCGGCCGTGCGGGGTCTGCATGCCGGAAAAATATCGTGCCTGGAAAAAAAGCACGAGACGCAAGAACCGGAGCGCCAAAGCGCCGCGCGGCCGATAGAGTCGCGCCATGGACCGACAAATTCTGTTTTCCACCGGGGAATGCGTTCTCGGTACCGTTCTCGTCGCACGAAGCGACCAAGGCGTGTGCGCCATCCTGCTCGGCGACGATGTACGGGAGCTGGAGCGCGATTTGCGCCAGAGGTTCCCGCACGACGAAGTATGCAACGCGTACGTTGGGCTCGAGCCGCTGGTATCGGAGGTGGTGCGCTTCCTCGTTGCGCCGCGCACACGCCTCGAGGTGCCGCTCGACCTGCGCGGGTCGGAGCTCGAGCTGCGGGTATGGAACGCGCTGCGCCAGATCCCGCCTGGCACGACCGAGACGTACTCGGACGTGGCGCGGCGCCTCGTCGTCGCGGCCACTGCAAAGGAAGTCGGCGAAGCGTGTGCGGCAAACCCGCTTGCGGTCGCGGTTCCGTGCCACCGCGTGCTGCGCAAGGACGGCAGCCTCGGGGGTTATCGCTGGGGCCTGCGGCGCAAGCGCGCGCTGCTCGAGAGGGAACGCGGCGCTTGAACGAGATCGACTGGGAGCGCGTCGGCGGCGAGCTCGACGCGCGGGGCTGCGCGGTGATCGAGAGCCTGATATCCGAAGCGGACTGCGACGCGCTGGCCGCGCTGTATCCGGCCGACGCGCCTTTCCGCAGCCGCGTGGTGATGGCCCGGCACGGCTTCGGTCGCGGCGAATACAAGTATTTCCGCTACCCGCTACCGCCCCTCGTGGCCAGGCTGCGCGCGGCACTCTACGGCCCGCTGGCCGGCATCGCGAATCGCTGGAACGCCGCGATGGGCAGCGAGGTGCGCTATCCGGGCGCGCATCCGGCATTCATCCGGCGCTGCCATCGCGCAGGGCAGCGCCGGGCGACGCCGCTGCTTCTCCAGTACGGCGCGGATGACTACAACTGCCTGCACCAGGACTTGTACGGCGAGCATGTGTTTCCGCTCCAGCTCACCATCCTCCTCTCGGCGCCGGGCCGCGACTTCACCGGCGGCGAGTTCGTCCTCTCCGAGCAGCGTCCGCGCATGCAGTCGCGCGCCGAGGTCGTGCCGCTCGGCAAAGCGGATGCGGTGGTATTCGCGGTCAGCGAGCGGCCGGTGCGCGGCGCGCGGGGCGTCTACCGCGTGAAGCTGCGCCACGGGGTGAGCCGCGTGCGCTCTGGGCGCCGGCATACCGCCGGCATCATCTTTCACGACGCCGCATGAACCGCCCCGCGAGCAGGACAAGGGCGCCGAACACGAGCGCCTTCGCGAGGAGCGCGCCGCCTCCGATCGTCACGAGAACGACTGCGCCGAGCGCAATGCACAGCGCCGCCCACGCGGGAAGGCGCACCGCCATGTACGCGGCGACGCCGAGGCCGAAGAGCGCTGCGAGAAGTGCCGTCACCGAGAACATGCGGATTGCCGGTACGCATGTTGGACGCGCCGCGTTACGTTCGCACTCAAGGATGCGCGCCACGCCATAGCCCATCCGGGCATGCGGGTTGCACGGCCAACGTACGCGACAAGGAGACCCGTCATGGCGGACAACCCCAACGAAATCGGACAGCAGAACGACGCCCGGATCAATGTGAACCAGGACCACGAGCTTACGTACTGGAGCCGGAAGTTCGGCGTGTCGCGCGACCGGCTGCGCGAGGCCGTCGCCCGGGCTGGGCCGCTCGTCCGTAACGTCGAGCGCGGAGCTGCGCGGCTTTTGATTCGCCCTTGGTCCTTGTTTGCAAAGGAGTTCGTCGGAAGCGCCTCAGTACCCCTGGTACTGTCCCCAATTGACATCGATGTAGTGCAAAGAGCAACCTGCTGTCATCGGGTTCACCTTCGGGGGAGAAGGGCGTGCCGGACGTGCATGTACGCACGCTGATGCGCGCCGCTGAGATCGTCGGCGGCGCGCAGGAGCTCGCCTTCAAGCTGAAGGTGACGCCGAGCCACCTGTCGCTCTGGATGGGCGGGCTCGAGCCCTGCCCCGGTCACATCTTCCTCAAAGCCGTCGACCTGGTGCTCGAAAGAGACAGCGCCGACGAGGAACGCGACCCCTAGCCGGCGTTCTCCAGGAATTCGAGCACGCGCCGCGGCGCGCTCGCCTCGGTCTGCTGCTCGGGTGCGACGTCCCAGTATTGCGCCCCCGGCAGGCACTCCTCGAGATAACGCGCCGCCGAGGTCGCGTGCGACGCGTCCTTGCCCGGGATGACGAGTGCGCGGAGGTCCAGCCGCATCAGGTCCTCGGGCTCGGCGCCGGGCGCGGTATCTCGGTCGTAGAGCGCGCGGCTGGTGTCGGAAACGATCTGCATGTAGTTCTGGCGCTCGAGCGCGGCGAAGGCCTCGGCGAAGGCGCGGTCGCGCCGCAACACCGACGCCCACGGCCCGCCGCGCGGATCCTCGCCGAAAGTCTTGCCGCTCGATGCCGCGAGCGTCGCCACCTCGTCGAGACTGTGGCGCTCGACGTAGTCGATGTGGTTCGCGAAGCGCTGATGATTGTTGATGCGGTACTTCGCTCCGCCCACCGGCCAGTAAAGCACCATGCTCTGGACCATCTCCGGGTATTCCACCGCGAACGCCACCACCGGGCACACGCCCATGCAGGCGCCCATGAGATGCGTCCGCGCGATGCCGAGGTGCTCGAGCAATCCCTTGCCCTGGGCGACGTAGCGCTGCCACGTGAGAACCTCGACCCGGCCGCCCGACTGTCCGGTCTCGCGCCGGTCGAACACGATGCAGCGGTACTGCTTCGGCAGGTGGTCGAGGAGCTTGATGCGCGCGTACACGCCCTGCGTGCTCCATTTCTCCACCGTGCCGTCGAACCCGCCCGGCGAGTACATGAGCAGCGGCGGCCCATCGCCGAGGACCTCGTAGCGCGTGGCGATGCCGTCGATGAGCGCGCTAGGCAGGACGCTGTCCCTTCAGGTGGCGCGCCGCACGCACGTCGTCGGCATAGGCGGCGATCGCATCGAGGCTCACGCGCGCGACATTGGCGTAGCTCTCGGTTTTCGAATCGAGCTGCGAGGCGGCGTAGCCGATTGCCGCGTGCGCCATGCGCATGCGGCCGTCGAGCCACGGGCCGCCGCCGAGTCCGCCGAGGACCGGGATCGATACCGCGCGCACCACGGCGGCCCCGGCATCGAGCCCGGAATGACGGAAGTCGAGCAGCGCCGCGCCGGCCGCCTCGAGGCTTCTTGCCTCTTCAACGAGTTCTGGGGTATTGCGGCCTCCATGAAACTCCGCAAAAACTGCGATGCCCGAGTCAGTGAGAGACCTGACGACGGAAGCAGGCGCCTCGACCTTGATCATCTGCGCCCCGCCCTCCTCAATCAGGCGGCGTGCGTTCTGCGGAGTAGCGAAGCGCGGCGGCAGGTCGCAGGAAAGAAGCGCGCGCTTCACGCCGCGGCGCACCGCCTTGCACACGACCAGCATTTCCTCGAGCGTGATCTCGCCTTCCTTCTCGCCCCACAGGTTGACGCCGACGGAGTCGCCCACGGAGACGAGCTCGACGCCGGCGCGGTCGACGATCTGCGCCATCTGGTAGTCCCAGACCACCACGCCGACGATCTTCTTGCCTGCGCGCTTCATGGCGCGCAGCGCCGCCAGGTCCATCAGAGCTTGTAGCCCTTTTCCCGCAGCGCCTTGTCGACCCAGCCGCGATCGACCGTGCCGGCCGTGATCTGCTTCATGGCCGCGGTCTCCTTCTCGAGGATTGCCTTGGCCGACGCGAGAATTCGCTCGGCCTGCTCCTGCGGCACCGCCACCAGGCCGTCGGCGTCGCCTACGATGATGTCGCCCGGCATCACCGCGATGCCCGCGATCGAGATCGGCACGTTGATCTCGCCCGGCCCGTTCTTGTAGGGCCCTCGGTGCGTGACCGCGCACGCATACACCGGGTAGTCGCCGGCGCCGATCTCGGCCGAGTCGCGGATCGCGCCCCAAATCACGATGCCCGCGACGCCGCGCTGCCGCGCGCGCGACATCATCAGCTCCCCGATGATGGCGTGGTCGCCGAAGCCTCCGGCGTCGACCACGATCACGTCGCCCGGCTTCGCCGTATCGAGCGCCTTGTGCACGAGCAGGTTGTCCCCCGGCGCAGTCTTCACCGTGAACGCTGGGCCGGCGAGCTTTCCGGCCTTGTGCATCGGGCGAAGCTGCGGCGCGCTCGCGTAAAGGCGCTCCATGCTGTCGGAGAGGTGCGGCGTGACCATCTTGCCCAGCTCGGCGACCAGGCGCGGGTCGGGGCGCTTGGGAATCTCCAGGATGCGCATGGAAGCGCTCATCGTTGCTCCTTTCTCTTCTTCAGTAGCTTGTCCAAGCGCGGGTACACGCGGCGCGCGTTGCCTTCGAAGACCTTGTGGCGATCCTGCTCGCTCAGGCCCTTCAGCTGGTCGACGTAGCGCTTGGTGTCGTCGTAATGGTGGCCGGTGGTCGGGTCGATGCCCTTCACCGCGCCGACCATCTCCGAAGCGAACAGGATGTTGTCGAGCGGGACCACCTTGGCGAGGAGCTCGACTCCCGGCAGGTGGTACACGCAGGTGTCGAAGAACACGTTCTTCAGCAGGTGCTCCGAGAGCGGCGGCCGGCCCATGTCCTGCGCGAGTCCCCGGTACCTTCCCCAGTGGTAGGGCGCGGCGCCGCCGCCGTGCGGGATGACCAAGCGCAGCGTCGGGAAATCCTTGAACAGATTTCCCTGGATGAGCTGCATGAAGGCGGTGGTGTCGCCGTTGATGTAATGCGCACCGGTGTGGTGGAAATTCGGGTTGCACGACGAGGACACGTGGATCATCGCCGGCACGTCGAGCTCGCATAGCTTCTCGTAGATCGGGTACCAGTGCCGGTCGATGAGCGGCGGATCGGTCCACATGCCGCCCGACGGATCGGGATTGAGGTTCACGCCGACGAAGCCGAGCTGGTTCACGATGCGCTCGAGCTCGGGGATGCAGTTCTTCGGCGAGACGCCGGGAAACTGCGGCAGCTGGCCGACGGCGACGAAGTTGTCGGGCAGCAGCCGGCAGATGCGGTCGATGAGGTCGTTGCAGATCCGCGACCACTCGAGGCTCACCTTCTCGGTGCCGACGTGGTGCGCCATGCCGCCCGCGCGCGGCGAGAACAGGGTCAGGTCGCCGCCGCGCTCGGTCTGGAACTTGAGCTGCGGCTGCACGCTCTTCACCAGCGTGTCGTCGCTGATCCCGAGGTCGGTGGAAGAAGGCTTGCGCGCCGAGTCCGCGAGCCCGGCGAGCTGCTTGTCGCGGAACGCGTGCAGCGCCGACGGCTCGGTGGTGTAGTGGCCGTGGATGTCAATGATCATAGCCGAGGCGCGTCGCCTTCCATTGCCCGGGGCGCGGCTGGGTCTCGCCGCTCATCGCGTTGCCGTTGACGCGGCCGACGTACTGCGTGTCGCCGACGGTGAAGCTGATCTCCTCGCCCTTGACGCGCGCGTCGCTGATCGGCGCCTTGTCCAGCGTGCCGGAGATCATCTGGAAGCTCTGCTCCAGGCGCAGCGTGCCCTGCCCGAGGCGCCAGCTGCCGCCGACCTTGGCCGGCGCATAGTAGAGGTGCGAGGTGCACCAGTTGCCGCAGTCGCCGCTCGCCTGCTCGGTGACGTCGGGCGCCCAC
>DASYPG010000284.1:0-3840 GCA_036006885.1 Burkholderiales bacterium
CTGCCATTGCGGCCGGGTGCGCTTCGAAGTGCTCGCCCCCGCGCGCGTGCAGGTTACCGAGTGCAACTGCTCGATGTGCGCAAGATCGGGCTACCTCCATCTCATCGTGCCGAAGGAGCGATTCAATCTCGTGTCCGGCACCGAAGCCCTCACCACCTACACGTTCAACACCGGCACCGCGCGTCACCTCTTCTGTTCGGTGTGCGGCGTGAAATCGTTCTACGTCCCGCGTTCCCATCCCGAGGGCTACAGCGTGAACGCGCGCTGCCTCGACGAGGGAACGCTCGAGGACATGACCATCGTACGCAAGGACGGGAAGAACTGGGAAAAGACCTACGGCGTCACTCGGGGGAGTTTCGATGAGTAAGCAGGCCGGCAGCCGCGTCGATTGAGGGTGTGGCCCTCGTCGTTCCCATCGCCGAGCAGCACATCGACGGCTTCTGGGCCGCTGTCGACAGCGTGGCGCGCGAGCGCAGATATCTCGCGCTGCTCGAGGCGCCGCCCAAGGCCGACAGCACGAAGTACGTGCGCGACAACATTGCGGCGCGCGCGCCACACTTCGTCGCGCTGGAAGACGCAAGCGTGGTCGGGTGGTGCGACATCGCGCTCAAGCCGCGCCCGACGCTGCGCCACAGCGGAATCCTCGGGATGGGCGTCCTTCGCGAGTACCGCGGCCGGGGCATTGGCCGGGCGCTGATGGACGCCACGTTGCAGGCGGCGAAGGCGAAAGGCATCCGCCGCGTCGAGCTCACGGTGCGCGTCGACAACGAGCCCGCGAAGCGTCTCTACGAGCGCTTCGGTTTCGTCACCGAGGGCTTGTGCAAGCGCCACATGCACGTGGACGGCGAGTTCGTCGACAGCTGGCTCATGGCGCTCCTGCCATGACGCGGAACGAGATCTACCTCTCCGAGGGCTGCTTCGTGGCCGAATGGTCCAACACACAGGAGGACCCGGCGGTGTCGATCGCGCGCGCCCGCGTCCCTCCAAGCGTCACCACGCGCTGGCACCGCCTCGCCGGCACCGCCGAGCCCGCGTGCCGCCAGCGCATCGCGAATACCGGCGCCGGCGATCTTATCTTCCTCGCCATCTGCACGCCGCGCTTCATCTACGACGCTTACGAGGAGCTCGAATGCTGACCGGAGCGCACGCGATCGTCTACAGCTCGAACGCCGAAGCGGATCGGGCGTTCTTCCGCGACGTGCTCAGGCTGGGAAGCGTCGATGCGGGCGGCGGATGGCTGATCTTCGCGTTGCCCCCGGCGGAAGTAGCTGTACACCCGGCAACCGGGGATGGGCGCCATGAGCTCTACCTCATGTGCGACGATATCGCCGCGTTCGTCGGCGAGATGAAAACGCGCGGCGTTTCCTGCAGCGCCGTCGCAGACCGGGGTTGGGGGCTTCTGAGCGAGGTCACCCTCCCCGGCGGCGGTAAGATCGGCGTCTATCAGCCGCGCCACGCGCGACCGCTCAGTCGACCCTGATCTTCAACGGGACCAACGTAAAGCTGTTTCGAAAGGGATGGATACATAGATGATCCGTAGCGCGCTAGCATGCACGGCCCTCTTCCTCTGGACGACCTGCGCCATGACCCAACCAGCCACGCAAGCCGCGCGCGCCGAACTCGCGCCGAGCGGCAAGCTCCGTGTCGGCATCAACCACAGCAATTTCCTGCTCGTGAACGCGGGCTCGCCGCACGGCGCGCCCAAGGGCATCGCCCCCGACCTCGCGGCCGAGCTCGCCAAGCGCCTGGGGGTTCCGGTGGAATACGTGAGCTTCGAAAGCGCCGGCAAGACCGCCGACGCGATCCGCGACGCCAAGGTCGATGCCGGGTTCATCGCCAACGAGCCCGAGCGCGCCAACGTGATCGAGTTCAGCAGCGCGTACCTCGAGCTTCCGGCCACCTATCTCGTGCCCGCCGGCTCGCCGCTGCGCTCGCTCGCGGATGTCGACCGGCCGGGCGTGCGCATCGCCGTGAGCGGGCGCAGCGCCTACGACCTCTACCTCGCGCGCACGCTGAAGAGCGCGCAGCTCGTACGCGCCGAGGGCATTCCGGCCTCGGTGAAGCTGTTCAACGACCAGAAGCTCGACGCGCTCGCGGGCCTGAAGCCGGGGCTCCTCGGCGAGGCGCAGAAGCTGCCCGGCTCGAAGGTGCTCGACGGGCATTTCACGGCGGTCCAGCAGTCGATCGGCGTACCGAAGAAGAGCGCCGGCGGGGCGAAGTACCTGCGCGCCTTCGTCGAGGACACGAAGAGTTCCGGTCTGGTCGCGCAGCTCGTGGAGAAGCACGGCGTCAAAGGGGTGATCGTCGCGCCACCGGCGCAGTGAAACTTTCACTCGTCGTTCCGGCGTTCAACGAGGAGCGTCTTATTGCTGACACGTTGGAACGCCTCAACGCCGGAATCGAGGTGTTCCAGCGGCGCGGCTGGTCCGGCGAGCTCATCGTCTGCGACAACAATTCGAGTGACCACACCGGCGAGCTGGCGCGCGCAGCGGGCGCCATCGTGGTGTTCGAGCCGGTGAACCAGATTGCGCGCTCGCGAAACTCCGGCGCCAGGGCAGCCTCGGGCGACTGGCTCCTGTTCGTCGACGCGGACGCGTCGCCTACTCGACAGCTCTTCGAGGAAGTGCTTGCGGTTATTGAATCGGGGAAATGCATGGGCGGCGGCTGCACCGTTACGCTGCCCGGCGCGCCGCTCTTCGCCCGTGGATGGGTCGGCGCTTGGAACCTCACGAGCCGGATGATGCGCTGGGCAGCGGGGTCTTTTCTCTTCTGCGAAGCGGCTGCCTTTCGAACCATAGGCGGCTTCAGCGAGGAGCTGTACGCCGCCGAGGAGATTGACTTCTCGCGCCGACTGAAGGCGCGCTTTCCGGAACGCGAGTTCATCATCCTGCGCCGACACCCGATCGCGACAAGCGGACGAAAGGCCGAGCTGTATAGCGCACGCGAGCAGCTCGCTTTCGTCTGGAACATGCTTACCGCCGGCGGCCGCACGCTGCGCAGCCGGGATGCCTGCTCGATGTGGTACGACGGGCGGCGCTAGGTGTCGAGCACGAAGTCGAAGGCGCCTTCGCCCGACCTCGGCGTCTTGAGCTCGAGCTCCTGGCGGTAGAGCCCGTCGCGGCGGTTCATCGGCTCGCCGGGGAAATAGAGCTGGGTGGTCACCAGCCGGCCGCCCTTGGGCTGGATCTTCACGTGGTAATGGCGCGTGCGCCCGGGATAGAGCGCGGGCACGATGGTCTCGAAGCGGTAGCGGCCTTCCGCGTCGGTGAACTGGTGGCCGCGGTAGCGGGAGCCCGCGTTGTCGTACTCGCCGTCCTCGTCCGCGTGCCAGACATCGACCAGCGCGCTGGCGAGCGGCTTGCATTGCGCCGAGAGCACGCGTCCCGTGACGACGAAGCGCCCCGCCTTGCTCCCCGCTTCGACGAGCGAAGCACGCAGGGGCGAGTTCGGCGTGAAGAACGGTCCTTCGGTCTGGCGCGGCGTGGCGACGCCGCAGGTCTGGGCGAGACCTTTCAGCGGCACCAACAGGGCGACGCCGAGCATGCGACGGCGAGTAATCATCATGGCTTCTCCTGCGCCCTTTGACCGGGGCCGTGCCTCACAAGTTTCTCACGGCCGACAAAGCGATAAACTGCCGGCAGGGGGGAGGTTACCGGCATGAGCGAAATCAGGGACTGCCTGCCGCCGGATCGTTATCCGCGCCGGCCGCGGGTGGCGCTGCCGAAGGGGTCGATCGACACGCACGTCCATGTGTTTGCGCCGGGGTACCGGCTGTCGCCCGCGCGCGGCTATACCCCGCCCTACTCGACCCTCGCGGATCTACAGTACCTGCACGCCAGG
>DASYPG010000285.1:0-13554 GCA_036006885.1 Burkholderiales bacterium
TCGGCCGGCGAGCGGACGAGAAGGTCGGCCGCGACGTTCCCCGAGGCACCGGGCTTGTTCTCGACCACGACCGGTTGGCCGAGGCGCGCCGAGAGCGCCTCGGCCGACAGACGCGCGAGCAGATCGGTGAGGCCCCCCGGCGAGGTGTCGACGATGAGACGTATTCCACGCGCCGGGTAGGGCTGCGCCGCCGCCGCACCGAAAATTATTGTCAGGACGAGCGCGAAAGCGAGACGGGCGAGCCGCATGCGTTTCTCCATGATAGTGTAGAGACGCCATGCAGGTCCTACCGAACGCCACCGTCGGCGCGGAAGTTCGCGGGGTCGACCTCGCGCGCCTGAGCGCGAAGGAGATCGAGGACATCAAGCAAGCCTGGTACCGGCACGACGTGCTGGTGTGCCGCGGCCAGAAGCTCTCCGACGACGACCTGCTCGCCTTCTCGAAGCACTTCGGCACCCTCGACCCGCCGCCCAACCAGGGCGCGGGGCGCAAGTCGCCGCCGGGCTACCCGGACATCTACGTGGTATCGAACGTGCTCGACGACTACGGCGAGCCGATCGGCGCGCTGGGCGACGGCGAGGCGGCCTGGCACACCGACATGAGCTACATCGCGTGGCCGCCGGACGCCTCGATGCTCTATTCGCTCGAGATCCCGCCGAGCGGCGGTGACACCTCGTTCTGCAGCATGCGCGTCGCGCTGACGAAGCTGCCGCGAGGGCTCCTCGAGCGCGTCAAGCACCTCGACATCAAGCACGACGGCACCTACGACTCCGGCGGCAACCTGCGCAAGGGCGTTGCCGCGAGCAACGATCCGGCATCCTCGCCCGGCACGCCGCACCCGATCGTGATCGCGCATCCCGAGTCGGGCGAACAGGCGCTGTACCTCGGTCGCCGGCGCAACGCGTACATCGTGGGCCTGTCGCTCGATGAGTCCGAGCGGCTGCTGGACCAGATCTGGTCCCACGCCGAGTCGGCGGTGTACCACCACAAGTGGGCGGTGGGCGACCTGGTGCTGTGGGACAACCGCACCACCATGCACCGGCGCGATGCCTTCGATCCGAAGTCGCGGCGTGTCATGCACCGCACGCAGATCAAGGGCTCGCACGCCCCCAAGCGCGCCGCGTTCTAGCCCGTCAGGCCATTCACCCTGGCAGGGTTGTACGCCTCAGATGGTCCGGGAATCACTTTGAACCGGATCTGCGAAAAATGGCACCCAGTGGGAATGGATCAGCCCAAGCAATCCGTTCCCCAAGCACCAGAGCGCACGGACTCGCCGGCGATCGTCGCCCTCGCCGATCATCTCAAGGTCACAACCGAAGACATTCACGCTTGGCTGCGCGAGGAAAACGGCGTACCGATGGGGGTCTTGCTGTCCTGGATCGGTCTCTGGGACCGGCGCCGGCGGCCGCAGAGCTGAGCGGCGGCAGGTCCCGGCGCAGGGACGCAGGATAATATTGCGCCGATGACCAACCGGCGCGCTGCTTGTTTCCTGGCGCTCGCGGTGTGCTGTTCCGGCACCGGGTGGGCGCAGGGCTTCACACCGACGCGCCCGGCGGAGCTGGTGGTGCACAGCGCGTCGGGCGGCGGCTCCGCGGGGGCGAGCGCCGAAGCGATGGCGTATCTCGCCGGCAAGCGCGGCGACGACCACACGCTCGCCGTCTTCACCAACACCTGGCTCACCACGCCGCTCACGCGCAAGGACCCGCCGCGCACGCTGCGCGATTTCACTTTGTTGAGGCTGCAAAGCGAAATCCCGGCGCGCTGAAGCAGGCGGGCGGGTCGGTGACCGCGATCGAGAGCATGACCGGGCTGCTGCTGCAGAGCGCGACCGGAGCGAAGTGGACGTTCGTCTCGACGCCGGCAGTGGCAGCGACTACCTCGAGCTGGCGCAAGTACGTGGCCGACAATGAGGTCGAGGACGTGTTTCTCCGGGGCACGGCGCTCGCGCCCTATATCGAAGAGCAAACCGTCCTGATGCGCCGCGTGCTGCGCGAAGCCGGCGTGCAGTAGCCCGAGGGCGGGTGCGGTAGCCCCTGGCGTTAAGAGAATCTTAAGTTTTCGGCGTGCAATAATCGCCGCACAAAAATCCTAGGAGGATGGAATGGCGTACACGAGCATTGCGCGCCGCAGGCTGCTTTTGGGGGCCGCGGCGGCGAGTCTCTTTGGAAATGCAGGCGCGCAGGCGTTTCCGTCGCGCAACATGCGCGTGGTGATCCCCACGGGGCAGGGCGGCGGTGCCGAGCGCCTCGCGCGCACGTTCGACGATTTCTGGGGCAAGCTGCTCAAGACCCATTTCGAGTACAGCTTCTATGCCGGCGCCGCCGGGCAGGTGGGCTACGAGCTGTGGATCCACAAGCGCGAGCACGACGCCTACAACCTGCTCTTCGGCAACATGGGGCCGGAGATGATCATGTACGCGCTGCGCAAGCCCAAGTACCGCTTCCCCGAGGACTATCAGTACTTCTGCCGCACCGACGTCGACGACAGCGTGATTTTCGTGCGCAAGCAGTCGAAGATCCAGAAGCTGGAGGACCTCGCCGCCGAGGCGAAGAAGCGCAGCGTCAACGTGGCGGTGAGCCGCCTGCCGCACCCGGCGTCGATCGGCGTGCTCGCGCTTGGCGGCGCGATCAAGGGCAAGTTCAACCTGGTGCCCTACGGCGGCGGCAACCCGACGCAGGTCGCGGTGCTGAACGGCGAGGCCGACTGCGGTGCGCTGCCGCTCGCGGGCGTCGTTTCGCTCGGCGACCAGCTCAGGATCCTCGGCGTGTTCAACGACGAGTTCCAGCTCGGCAAATACACCAACAACTGCCCGCCGGTGAATAAGGTGTTCGGCACCGACATTCCGGACCTCTCCTCGTCGCGCTCCTGGGCGATCCACAGCGAGGCGATCGACAAGTATCCCGACCGCTTCGCGCTCCTCGAGAAGACCTCGCGGCAGGTGTTCGACGATCCGGCCTACAAGGAGGCCTACAAGAAGACCGGCGCGCCGGTCGAGACCATCCAGTACGGCGACCGGGCGCTGTGCACCAAGTACGCGAAATCGATGATCGAGCTCGCCAACGAATACCGACCGCTGCTGACGGCCAAGGGTGACAAAGGAAAGTAACAACTCGGTCGGCGCCGACCAGGCTAAGGCGTCCATAGGCGCCGACCTAGTTATTCCCGCGCTGGCGCTCGCCTTCGCCGTCTACTTCTTCATCGACATCGCCGGCCTCGCCTGGGAGGCCAAGGCGAACGGCGTGCTGATCGGCGCGGTCCTGGTGGTGCTGATCGCCATCCAGGGCGTGCGCCTGGGCCTGCAGCTCGCGCGCGGCGAGGGCCGCCTCGGCTTCGAGTCGCTGCTTGGGCCGCGGGAGGCGCTGCCGGCGCGGCTCGCGCTCGTCGGCCTGACTATCGCCTTCATCGTGGCGCTGCCGTGGCTCGGGCTCACGCTGACGCTGTTCCTCGCGATGGCGGCGGCGCTGCGGGCGATGGGCCTCAAGAGCTGGAACAAGAACCTGCTCATCAGCTTCATCGTCGCGGCGAGCGCCTGGGGCCTCTTCATCGCGCTGCTCGAGACCGATATGCCGCACGGGCCCGTCGAATTTGTGCTGTCGAAGATCCTCAACACGAGCCGATGACCTGGGATTTCCTGGCGGGGCAGTTCGCGCAGCAGTTCGGCCTGTGGTGGGTCATCTGGCCCGCGATCCTGCTCGGCATCGTGGTCGGCATCCTGCCCGGCTTTAGCCCGCAGAACACGCTCATCATGCTGCTGCCGCTCACGCTCAGGGTGCCGGTCGAGCAGGCGCTCGCGTTCATGATCGCGCTCTACTGCGCGAACCACCTAGCCGGCGGCATCCCGGCGATCCTGGTGAGGATTCCAGGCTCCGGCGGCGCCGCGGCGACCACGCTCGACGGCTACCCCATGACGAAGAAGGGCCAGGCGCAGCAGGCGCTGGTGCTGTGCTTCACTGCCTCGGTGTTCGGCGGCCTGATCACCACGCTCGCCACGCTCGCGCTCCTGCCCTGGCTCTCCAAGATGGGTCTCTACCTGCGCTCGGTGGAGATGGTGGTGGTCATGCTCTTCGGCCTGACGCTGATCGCGGTGATCGCCGCGAAGGACTTCCTGAAGGGCATGATCGCCGGCTTCTTCGGCCTGCTCCTCGGGGTGATCGGCACCGACCATATCTACAACACGCCGCGCGCCACCTTCGGTTTCCTCGAGCTCTACGACGGCGTGCCGATCGTGCCGGCGCTGATCGGCCTGTTCGCGATCTCGGAAGCCCTGGTGATGATCGAGGAGAAGATGATCGTCACCGAGGAAGGGCGCGCCAAGGCGGTGAGCGCGCAGTGGGCCGGAATCATCGACGGCCTGCGCCTTACGGTGAAGCACTGGTGGCAGATCGTCTGGACGGCGTTCGTGGGCCTGTTCATCGGCATCGTGCCGGGCGCCGGCGCGAGCATCGCCTCGTTCGTCGCCTACCAGCAGTCGCGCCTGTGGTCCAAGCACCCGGAAAAGTTCGGCACCGGCATCCCGGAGGGCGTGATCGCGCCCGAGTCGGCGAACAACGGCGTCACCTCGGGCACACTGGTGCCCACGCTCGCGCTCGGCGTGCCGGGCGGCAGCACTGCGGCGGTGATGATGATCGTGCTGCAATACCACGGCCTGGTCATGGGGCCTCGGCTCTTCGCCACCAACCCGGAGGTCGCCTACGGCGTGTTCGTCTCGATGGCGGTGGCCTACATATTCATGATCTTCACCATCCTGCCGCTCGCGCGCTACATGTCGCGCATCGTGCTGATCGAAACGAGCTACCTCGCGCCGGTGATCGTGCTGGTGACCGTCGTCGCCGCCTTCGTCGAGCGCCAGTACGCCTTCGACATGGCGCTCGCGCTGGTCTTCGGCGTGATCGGCTACATCGCGCAGAAGACGAACTACCACGTCACCGCGATCCTGATCGGCGTGATCCTGGGGCCGCTGTTCGAGGAGTACCTGGTGCGCGCGCTGCGGCTTTCGGAGGGCGATCCGTCGATCCTCTTTTCCTCGACGCTCGGCAACGTGCTCTGGGCGCTGCTCGCGCTTTCGCTGCTGCTGCCGGCGTGGCGCGGCTGGCGGCGGAGCAAGCAGGCGGCGGGGGAGCAGTTCGGCAATGAGTGAGCGCCTAGTCGATCTCAATCGACCTTCGCCCCGACTGCCTTCACGATCTCGCCGTACTTCGCGTACTCGCTGCGCAGCAACGCGGCGAATTCATCCGGCGTCGTGACGTACGGCTCCAAGCCGCCGACATTGCGAATCCTGACGCTCAGCTCCGCCTCGCCGAGTAGCTTGTTGGTCTCGCCTCTGAGCCTCGCCAGGATCACGCCCGGCGTGCCCGCAGGCGTAAACAGCGCGAGCCAGGGCGTGACTTCCAGGCCGGGATAGAACTCGGAGAGCCGCGGCAGATCGGGGTAGGCCGCCGAGCGCTTCCTGCCTGCGACGGCGAGCGCGCGGAGCTTCCCGGACCTGATGTGGCCGGAGACCGAGTTGCCGCCGAACATCGCGCTCACTTCTCCGGCAAGGATCGCGATCGTCGCCGGGCCGCCGCCCTTGAAGGGTACGTGCATGAGGTCGATCCCGGCGCGCGCCTTGAGCATCTCCATCACCAGATGGTGCTGGCTGCCGTTGCCGATGGAGGCGTAGGCGAGCGGCGGATTGGCATGGCGCGCGTACTCGATGAACTCTTGCAGATTCTTCACCGGCAGCGCCGGACTCACCGAGAGGACCATCTGCGTGTTCACCAGCGTCGCCACCGGGTCGAGGTCCTTCAGCGTGTCGAGCGGCATGTGCGCGTACAGGTGCGGCCCGATCACGATCTGCGCGTCGGCGCAAAGGAGCAGCGTGTGCCCGTCGGGCGCGGCGTGCGCGGTCGCCTCCATGGCCAGATTGCCGTTCGACCCCGGCCGGTTCTCGACGATCACCGGCTGGCCCAGCGCCTCGGCGAGCCCGGGGGCGAAGACGCGTGCCAGCGTGTCGGTGGCGCCGCCCGGGGGATTGGGGACGTAGATGCGGATGGCCCGCGAGGGGTACTCGCCCCAAACCGAGCCGGAGGCAAGAAGCAGGGTTACGAGGAAAAGCCGGACCACGACAAGAGCCAGCCCGCCGGAAACGGCAGGTGGAGCAGCAGATCGAACAGGCCGTAGAACACCGCCCAGGTGCCCAGTGTGATGGCGATCGAAATACCCCAGCCTTCACGCCCCTGCAGCTTGAGGTAGAGGAAAACGAACAGCGGCACCGCGATCGGGAACCCGATCAGTACGATCGCGGCGAAAAAGGCGAAGATCCAGCCGGCAGCGACGAGCGTGCGGTGCACGGTGTCTGTCCCTATCGAGAGCTGGAAGTCCCGCGCCTCCTCGCTCGCCGGTTCGGCGCCGAACAGGGTCCAGAGCGCTTCCGCGGCCGCGAGCGCGAATAGGGGAACGCCGATCACGAGCGGAAACAGCGCCGCCTTCCAGGGCCAGGCGGTGGCCGCCACCACTCCGTAGCCGGAGACGATCATGATCAGCAACGACAGCGCCAGCGAGGCGTTCTTATGCACGCGCTGCCGCCCTTCTGCGCGCCTGGAAGAGCGGATACACGATCACCGCGAGCGTGATCGCAATCAGCACCAGCACCACCGGGCGTGTGAGCCACGCCCCCTCGTAGCGCGCGATCGAGATATAGAGATTGTTCTCGGCGATCTTGCCGATCACCAGGCCGAGGACCAGGGGCGCGCGCGGCCAGCCGGCGAGCACCATGAAATAACCGACCGCGCCGAAGAGGAGCGTTACTACGAGGTCGCCATAGTGGTTGTTCGAGGTGTAGCTGCCGATGAACACGAGCACGAGGATCACCGGGATCAGCAGGGCGCCGCGCACCGTGGTGAGTTGCGCCAGCTTGTTCAGCAGCGCGAAGCAGGCGATCACCGTGATCACGTTGGCGATGACGATGGTCCATACCATGGAGAAGGTCACCGGCAGGTGCTTGGACAGCATGTCCGGCCCCGGCACCAGCCCGAGCAGGAAAAACCCGCCGAGCAGGATCGCCATGGAGGTGCTGCCCGGGACGCCGAAAGCGATGGTCGGGATGAGCGCGCCGCCTTCCTTGGAGTTGTTCGCCGCGCCCGGGCCGAGCACGCCGCGCACGTCGCCCCGGCCGAAGCCCTTGCGCTCCTCGGCGGTGCGCGCGCTGTGGGTCGCGTGGCCGTAGGCCATCCACTGCGCCACCGCACCGCCCATGCCCGGCAGGATACCGATGAAGGTGCCGATGAGGCTGCAGCGGATGGTGAGCCAGAAGTGGCGAAAGGTGTCCTTCACGCCTTCGAACGCACCATGGGAAATCTTGCCCGCGGGAACCGCGCCGGCGATCGAGGTGCCGCGCACCACCAGATCGATGATTTCGGGGATCGCGAAGAGGCCCACCAGCACCGGCACGAGGTCCAGGCCCTGCCAGAGGTAGAGCGTGCCGAGCGCGTACCGCGCCACGCCCGCCTGCGGGTCCTGCCCGATGGTGGCGAGGAAAAGGCCGAGCGCGGCGGCGAGGAAGCCGCGCAGCATGCCGCGCCCGCCGGGGGAGCTGAGCGCCGAGATGAAAGCGAGCCCGACCAGCGAGAGCATGAAGAGCTCGGGGGAACCGAAGGTGAGCACGAGCGGCCGCACGATCGGGATCGCGGCCGCGAGCGCCACCGCGCCCACGAGCGCCCCTACGAGCGACGAGGCAAGCGCGGCGCCGAGGGCGCGCCCGGCCTCGCCCTTCTTCGCCATCGCGTAGCCGTCGAGCACGGTGGCCGCGCTCGCCGCCTCGCCGGGCACGCCGAACAGCACCGAGGTGATGTCGCCGGTCGTCGCCGTCACCGAGTGCATGCCGAGCAGGAACGCGAACGCCTCCACCGGCTGCATGGTGTAGACGAAGGGAAGCATCAGGGCGAGGGTGGTGGCCCCGCCCAGCCCCGGCAGCAGTCCTACCCAGAAGCCGAGCAGGATGCCGAGCAGCATGAAGGCGAGCGCCTTCCACTGCAGCACGAGCACCAGCCCTTCGAGCAGCGCTTCTAGCATCTACTCGCCGAACTTGAATTTACGGCGGTCACTCGCCGAACTTTACATACTTGCTGAATTCGTCGACCACATCCTTCGGCTGGGACAGCATTTCCTTCATCACCTTCACGGCCACATCGGCACCGACGTAATTGAGGTCCATCTTTGCCTTGGTGGCCTCGGCAATGAGGTCCTTGTCGTCGATCGCGCTGGCGAACGCCTCGCGCATGATCTTCACGAGCTCGGGCGGAGTGTTCGGATGCATCACGTACGGGCGGCCGACGATCTCGGGCGCCGAGCGCAGCGCCATGATGGCCTTGGCGCGCGGGTTCGGCGCGAGGTCCTCGTCGATCGGCAGCTTCTCCACGCCCGGCTCGTCGGCGCGCGCACGCAGCATCGGGCGCACCAGATTTCGGTCGATGAAGGGGCGGATCGAGGTGAACGACCCGGCGCGCCCGTCGACCTCCTTGCGCTCGATCGCCAGCATGATGTCGGCGCTGCTCTGATAGCCGGTGACGATCTTCAGGTTGAGCCCGAGAAACTCCTTGAGCAGCAAGGGGAAGTCGTAGGTGTTGGCGCCGGGGCCGGTGGCGCCGATGACGATCGGCTGCTTGGCCTTCTTCAGGTCCTCGACACTGTTGTAAGGCAGGTCCGAGCGCAAGGCGAGGATGGTGCATTCGCTCGCCGCGGAGCCGATCCAGGCGAACTTCGTCATGTCGTATTTGACGCCTTGGACCTTGGTGAGCTGCGCCACCGGGAGGTTGCGGTTGAAGGTGCCGATCGTCAGGCCGTCGGGCTTGGCCACGTTGTAGACATGATTCGCGGCGATCATGCTGTTCGCGCCGGGCATGTTCTGCACGATGACGGTCGGCTTGCCGGGGATGTGCTTGGGCAGGTGCCGCGCCAGCAGGCGGGCAGTGGCGTCGTAGCCGCCCCCCGCCTTGTAGCCGACGATGATGGTCACCGTTTTTCCCGCATAGGGCGCCGACTGCGCGAATCCCGCAAGGGGGACCGCGGCCAGGACTGCGAACAGCAGACTCCTCATGAACGTATCCTCCTCGTCTTGTGGTGATGCTCGTGGCCATGACCGTGGTCGTGGTCGTGCTTCAGTTCGTCCGGCACGTCGGGAAAGAGCTCCTTCGACGAGGGCGCCGCGCCGCCGGCCCATTCGACGCCGCCGCGCTTGCGCGCCGCCTCGCGCAGGTCCTCGAAGGACAGCAGGGCCGGGTCCTTCGCTACCTCGAGGCGCTGTGCCAGCCCGGCGAGCACCAGCTTCCTCACTTGGCGCCCGTTCCAGCCGTCACACAGCTTTGCCAGGTCTTCAATTTCGGTCTTCTGATCCTGTAAGGGTCGAAGCGAGGGCCACTGCACGGCAAGCTCCGCTAGCGACAGCTGCAAGATCCGTGCGATGGTGTCGGCGTCCGGCAGCGCGAAGTGCATCACGAGATCGGCGCGCGAGAGGAACGCCTCGTCGATCGCGTCGATGAAGTTGGTGGTGGTGACGAAGAGCACCGCCGGCAGGCTGCGCGCGATGGCGTCGATGCCGAGCATCACCGCGTCGGTCGCCCGATGCACGTCGACCGGGTTGGTCTCGAACGAGGCGCTGGTGCGGCGCACCGCGAAGCTCTCGACCTCGTCGATCAGCACCACGGTATGGGGACGGCGCGCGGCGAGCTCGGGAATCGTGTCCTGGAGCAGCCGCATGATGTTGCGCTGGCTCTCGCCCAGCATATCGCTCGGGAAGGCGTGCGGGTTGATTTCCACCAGGGTCGTAGCGCCCTCGCGCGCCAGCGCGAGGGCGGCCACCTGGGCGAGGCCGCGCGCGAGCGTGGTTTTGCCCGTGCCGGGCGGGCCGGCGAGCACGATCAGGCCGTGCGGCAGCCCGGCGAGCTGCGACAGCTTGCGCCCGTGCTTGAGCGTGAGCAGCGCCTGGGAAAGCAGGCGCTCCTTGACTCCGTTCGGCACCACGATCGCGTCCCAGTCCTTGTCGTGGTGGTCGGCCGGAAGCACGTGCAGCGACAGCACCCCCGGGGGCAAGGTCGCAGTGGGCCCGGCCATCAATCCTCCGGCCGGCGGTCGTCGGGCCAGTCGATCTGCGAAACCTCTTTCACGCTGAGGAGCGTGTCCTCCGCCTCCTCGAACAGCACCAGCGGGTCGGTCAGCGCGCGCATGGTCTCGAGGATCGAGTCGAACATGTGCACCCGCACCAGGCGCGCCTCGGCCTTTGGGTCGTCGTTGAAGTGCTGGTGCCACAGGAAGTGGTCGACGATGATGAGATCGCCCTTCTTCCAGCGGTAGTGCTCGCCGCGCTCGGGCGCGGTGCCCATGAAGCTGTGCCCGCGGCCCTCCACCACGTAGAGCCAGGCCTCGCCCGGGTGGCGGTGCAGCGACTGCGTCTTGCCGGGAGCGAACTGGATCATCACCTGGGTGATGCCGGACGCTTCGCTGCCGATGGCGCGGTCGACGAGGAACTTGGTGCGCGTGCCGCGCGGCGTGGCGAGCAGTTCTTGCTCGTCGTAGGGCGTGTGGATTCGGCCGCTTCTCCTCTTCCTCGCTTCGTTGGACAGACGACGCAACCGACGGGCATAAGGGTCGTCCCCCTGCGGCCCTTCCGTGAAGGCCGGCCGCGGCGGCAGGCTGGAGAAGGGCTCGCGGCCGCGGTCCTCGATGAGCGACATGCCGAGCGTAGAGAGCATCGGCTCGGAGGAGTAGCTCATGAAGCGCGCGCTCTTGGCGCCGTCGTTGCCGTGGCGGTGCCAGCTCCAGGCCGGAATGTGGATCGCGTCCCAGGGCTTCCAGCGGTGGCGCACGCCGTCGATCTCGCTCCATCCCGAGCCCTCGACGATGAAGAGCTGCGCGTCCCACGAGTGGCGGTGGATGGTGGTTTCGGTCCCGGGGTCGATCTCGTGCACCAGCGCGTCGAGGCAGCGCGTCGGCGAGTCGCCGTCGTGGCCCATGTAGACGCCGGTGCGCATGCCGCGCGCGGTCGGCACAAGGGCCACGTCCTCCTTGCGGATCACCGTGCGGCGGTTCTTGCGCCAGTCCTCGATGAACTCGGCGCGGCGCTTTTTCTGGATGTGGTAGTGCGTGACCGCGGTCGTCGTCTTGGTCGACATGAAAAGCGCGTTTTCCGATATACGGAACCGTGTTCCCGAGGAGGACTTCATCATAGAATAATTTCACCGCAAAGCAATGAGAACGCCGCTCGCCGCGCTCGTCCTTTTCCTGTGCACCGCCTGCCTTTGTACTGCCGGCTTGGCGCAGGACCGCTCGCTCACGCTCTACACCTCGCTCGCGCCCACCGAGTCGGGTCCGCTGGCGCAGGCGTTCGAGAAGAAAACCGGAATCAAGGTGGAGCTGTGGCGGGCGATCAGCGAAAAGGTGGTGCAGCGCGCCATCACCGAGGCGCGCGCCCGGCGCTTCACGGTCGACGTGATCGAGACCAACGCGCCCGAGATGGAGATGATGGCGCGCGAGAAGCTCTTCGCCGAGCTCGACTCGCCGTACCTCGCCGACCTGCCGAAGGGCGCGGTGCCGAAGCACCGCCTGTGGATTCCGGACCGGATGAACTTCTTCGTCGTCGCCTACAACACCACGAAGGTGCGGCGCGAGGAGCTGCCGAAGGACTACCTCGGCTTCCTCGACCCGAAGTGGAAAGGCCGCATCGGCATCGAGGCGACCGACGCCGAGTGGATGGCGACGCTCGTCAAGAAGTGGGGCACCGAGGCCGGCCTAGCGTATTTTAGGAAGCTCGCGGAGCTCAGGCCCGACGTGCGCAAGGGCCACGTGCTGCTCGCCGAGCTCATCGCCGCGGGCGAGATCCCGGTCGGGCTCACTGTGTACAACGCCAACGCCGAGAGCCTGAAGCGCAAGGGCGCGCCGATCGACTGGGTTCCGGTGCAGCCGGTGGTGGCGCGCCCGCAGGGCATCGCGGTGGCGCGCAACGCCCCCAATCCGAAGGCGGCGCGCGCCTTCGTCGATTTCGTGCTCTCGCCCGAGGGGCAGGAGCTGCTCGTGTCCATGGGGCGGGTGCCGGCGAGCACCAAGGTGCGCACCCACCTCAACGATTTCGAGTACACGGTGGTGGATCCGATCACCGTGCTCGACGAGCAGGACAAGTGGAACCGGCTGTGGGAGGAGCTGTTCATCCGCGGGGAGGCGAAGCGATGAGCGGCCTGCCCGCTGACGCGCTCGGCCTCGCCGCGCTGGTGTTCCTGCTCGGCCTACGCCACGGCCTCGATCCCGACCACCTCGTGGCAATCGACGGCCTGACGCGCGCCAGCACCCGCGAGGAGGCGCGGCGCTGGTGCGGCCTCTTCTTCTCGCTCGGGCACGGCGTGGTGGTCACTTTCGTGGGCCTCGCGGTCGCGCTCGCCGCTACCGAATGGCAGGCGCCCGCCTGGCTGCAGGCGCTCGGAGCGTCCATCTCCGTCGGCGTGCTTCTCGTCCTGGGGCTGGCGAACCTGGCGATGGCCTGGCGCACCCCGGCCGAGCGGCCGGTGCCGCTGGTCGGCCTGCGCGGCCGCTGGCTCACCGGCCAGGTCGCACGCGCCAGCCATCCGGTGTTCATCGCCTCGATCGGCGCCGCATTCGCGCTTTCGTTCGACACGATCAGCCATGCGCTCGCCTTCTCGCTGACCGGCGCCGCGCTCGCCGGCTGGCTGTTCGCCACGCTCCTCGGCCTCGTCTTCACGCTCGGCATGGCGCTGGTCGACGCCCTGAACGGGTTGTGGGTTGCGAAAATGCGCGGCTCGCGCGCGATGAGCATCGCGATCGCGTTCCTGTGCCTCGCGGTCGCGGCGAGCGCGGCGTGCGGGCTCGAGCTCACGCCGTCGCTCCTCGCGGCGGCGGGCGTGGCGCTCGTAGCCGCCGCGTATCTGCTAGCATCGCGTACCGCGCGTTCCACATACGGGGACGCGAATTCGCCATATGGAACAGCCAAGAAACGCTAAACCGGCCAAGGCGCGGCTGTCCTCGGTCGCGAACTCGATCCGGCTGCTGAACTCGTTCTCGGGCGAGGAAGACGAGCTCGGCATCACCACGCTCGCGACGCGGCTGCGCCTCGCCAAGAGCACCGTGCACCGGCTCGCCGCCACGCTGACCGGCGCGGGCTTCCTAGAGCAGAACGGCGACAACGGCAAGTACCGGCTCGGCATGGCCCTGTTCGAGCTCGGTGCGCTCGTGCGCCGGCGCATGGACGTCGCCAACGAGGGGCGGCCGAGGCTGCGCGAGCTGCTGGAAAAAACCGGCGAGACGGTCCAGATGGGCGTGGTCGACCATCTCAGCGTGCTCTATGTCTACGAGATGGAAAGCCCGCACGCCATTCGCATGGCGGCGGCGGTCGGCGGGCGGGCGCCGCTCCACTGCACGGCAGTAGGCAAGGTGCTGCTTGCGTACCAACCCGAGGATTTCGTCGAACGCGTGCTTCAGGCGGGGCTCACCGCCTACACCCCGAAGACCCTGATCAAGCGCGACGCGATCCTGGGCATGCTGTCCGAGGTGCGTTCCCGCGAGCATGCCATCGAC
>DASYPG010000286.1:0-2363 GCA_036006885.1 Burkholderiales bacterium
GGGCCGGCCACGGCGTGGAACGGGTTGCCGTGGCTGGCGATGACGCGGTTTTCGCCTTGCTTCACCGGCGTCGCAAGCAGCTTCTTCAGCTCGTCGTAACGCGCCGGGTCTTCCGGGCGCGCCGGCCCGCCACGCACCTCGTTCATGGCCTGGGCGCGGCCGAAGGCGAGCCGCGCGGTTTCCAGGGTGCGGCAAAACGGGCTCGCGAGGACCTCGCCGAGCGGGATCCCGAGGCGCTTGAAGTGCGCGCCGATCTCGCGCGCCTCGGCGCGCCCCTTGTCGGTGAGGTTGCGCTGATGCGCGCAGTCCTCGTAGCTCGTCATCGCGGCGTCGTTCTGGCTGAAGTCCGTCGACGTGTGGCGCATATAGAGGACGAGGCCGCCTTGGCGGAGTTGCCCCACGATCGAAGGATCGACTTGAGCGGCGGCGCCGCATGCGAACAGGAGCAGGCAATACAGGAACGCCTTGCGCATCGTGCGCCGATTGTCGCGCAAGCCGAGAGCGAAAGGGGGCCGAGGACCGGCGTTAGTGCAGCGACGCGAGGAAGTGACCCAGGTCCTCGATATCGCTGTCGGAGAGCGTGCGCGCAACGGCGGTCATGTTGCCGGCGTCGTTGGTGCGCCGGCGCGCCTTGAAATCCTGGAGCTGCTTGACGGTGTAGCCGTAGTGCTGGAATGCGAGCCGCGGGATCTCGTTCTGGCCCTGGTACGCGCCGAGATGACACATGGTGCATAGCGTCTCGTCCGCCTTGCGCTTGCCGCGCGCCGCGCGCGTTTCATCGACGTTGAAGTCCGGGATGCGCGGGCGCTGGGCGGCGAAGAACGCGGCGAGGTCGAACATGTCGTCGCGGCTCAGGTCCTTGACGAAGGGCTCCATCGTCGGCTCGCTGCGCCTGCCTTCCTTGAAGTCGCGGATCTGCAGATAGATGTAGCGCGCGGTCTGCCCCGCGAGGATCGGGAATTTTCCGTCTGCGGAATTGCCGTTCGGGCCGTGGCAGGCGAAGCAGGGCTGCGCCTTCTTCGCCCCGGCCTCGATGTTCTGCCCGGGCGCCGACAGCGCAGCGAACAGCGTACCCAACAAAAAGGCCGCCCGCAGGCGGCCTGGTCCCGCTAAATGCACGCGGTCAGTTTACCGAAAACACGAACATGCTGTTCCCGCGCTTGAAGTCGATCTGGGTGTTGCCGCCGCAGCCCATCGCGATGTACTGGCGGTTGCCGATCGTGTACGAAACCGGCATGGCGTTGGCGCCGGCGCCGCAGTTGAAGCTCCAGAGCTTCTTGCCGGTGGCCGATTCGAGGGCGTTGAAGCTGCCGTTGCCTTCGCCGAAGAAGAACAGACCCCCGGCTGTGGCAAGCCCGCCGCCGATCAGCGGCTGCGCGGTGTCGTGCTTCCACGCCAACTTGCCGGTGTCGACGTTGACCGCCGCGACGCGGCCCCACTGCTTCTCGCTCGGAATGACCTTGAACGCGCCGCCGAGCCAGAGCTTCGAGCCGCCGGGATACTTCGCGGCCTCGACGTGGTAGGTCATGGGCTGGTGCAGGTTGAGCGCGATCGCGAGCCGGTTCTTCGGATCGAAGGCCATCGGCGACCACTCCACGCCGCCGTTGGCGCCCGGCAGCATGCGCGCGCCTTCGGCGGTGGGCAGGACCCACATGTTCTCCTGAGGCACCATCGCCTCGGAGAATCGGACGAGCGAGCAGTCCTTGCGGTCGTGCACATACACGTGCCCGGTCTTGCCGCCATGGATCACGCCCGGGATCGTCTTGCCGCCCTTGTCCTTGACGTCGACGAGGATCGGCGGGCTCACCGCGTCGAGGTCCCAGACATCGTGCGCCACGTACTGGAAGTGGCACTTGTAGGTGCCCTTGTCGAGGTCGATCGCCACCAGCGAGTCGGTGTAGAGGTTGTCGCCCGGACGCTCGTCGCCGTAGAGGTCGGGCGAAGGGTTGCCGACGACGAACCACAGGGTGCGCGTCTTCAGGTCGATGGCGGGGTTCATCCACACGCCGCCGCCGAGCGTCTCGTGGAAGGAGCTGTCCTTGGCGAACGCGGCCTTCTCCTTGGCGAGGTCGCGCTTCATGTTGCGGCCGGTGGCGTCGTTCGGCGCCCACACCCCTTCGTGGCCTTTCTCGGGAATGGTGTAGAACGTCCACAGGAGCTTGCCGGTGTTCGCGTCGTAGGCCTTGAGGAAGCCGCGGATGCCGTACTCGCCGCCGTTCGTGCCGATGAGCACCTTGTTGTCGATCACCGTCGGCGCCATGGTTTCGCTGTAGCCCTTCTCAGGGTCGGCGATCTGCGTCTCCCAGACCATCTTGCCGCTCGCCGCGTCGAGGGCGACGAGCTTCGCGTCCAGCGTGCCCATG
>DASYPG010000287.1:0-4940 GCA_036006885.1 Burkholderiales bacterium
CGGGCGGCCTCGCGGCCCACTAGAAAGCCGCTGAAGCAGCTCTGGCGCCAGACGTTCTCGAAGTCCGCCGCCGAGAGCTCTGCGAAAGGTCCCTGCACGCGCGTCGCCGCGACGAAGGCGACGGCCTCGATGGCGCCGACACGCGCTTCGACCTCATCAAACAGTCTCTTGACCTCGGATTCATCCGTCAGGTCTGCAGGGAAAGCGGATGCGCCGATTTCCGAGGCCAGTTGCGACAGGCGCTCCTTGTCCCGGGCGGCGAGCGCCACGGCGTAGCCCTCGCGCGCGAAGCGCTTCGCCACCGACTTTCCCAGTCCTGGGCCTGCGCCCGCAACAAGCAAGGTCTTGGTCATTGAGTGCGGTAATGTATATGCATGTGCCGCGCGCTGCTCTACCTCGGCGAGCCCGTCCTGCTCGACAACCTGCTGTTCCAGCCCGACTCGGCGCTGGTGCGGCAGAGCTACATGCCCAAGATGCTGAACATGCTGAATCTCGCCGGGTTCGGACTGCGCGCCTGGGATCCGGACTCGCATCAGCCGGAGAAGCCCTTCTTCTATGGCTCGCCCTCGCTGCCGGTGTTCGACCGCAATCTCAAGAACCTCGCGGAGAAGGTGCGCGCCGCGTGCGTGCTCGCGCACGTACGGGGTGTCGCCTATTCCGCGGCGGTCGAGATCTCGCTGCAGAACGTGCACCCGTTCCAGTTCGATGGCGTGCCCTGGGCCCTCGCGCACAACGGCGACCTCGCCGGCATGGAGGCGCTGAAGCCGGAGCTCGCGGAGCACATCCGGCCGCGGTTTCTCGCCGGCATCCGCGGCACGACCGACAGCGAATGGATCTATGCGCTGTTCATGTCCCAGCTCTCCGACCCGGGCATCGCCCTCGCCGAGGAGGACGCATTCGACGCGCTCGGCCGCACCCTGGCGATCCTGCGCCAGGCGCGCGCCGCGGCCGGGGTGAGCGTGTCCTCCTCCTTGAATCTGTTCATCGCCAACGGCCGGCAGCTCGTCGCGCTGCGCTATTGCTTCGACTTCGGCCGCTACCACACCGAGAACATCGAGCGCGTGCACGAAGCGAACCTCAGCTTCCTTTCGCTCTGGTACACGCTCGGCCGCAACTATTCGCTGCACGGCAACGAGTGGAAGATGACCGGCGGCGCCGAGCGCGCCGAGTCGATCCTGGTTGCCTCCGAGCCGCTTACGCGCGACACCTCGTCGTGGGTTGAGCTGCCGGAGTACGGAGCCCTGTTCGCCGAGATACGCGACGGGCGCCCTCATGTGGCCGTGAAGCTTCTGGATTAGCTGTCGCCGAGGACAATCTGCCCGTGAAGGGCCTTTTCCAGGGCCTCGGCCCGGCCGGGCTCGGCGTTGAGACGCGCGTGGCTGATGAGGCGGATGAGCTGCGTATTGGTGCGCGCGAGCGCCTGCAGCAGGCTGCGCTGGATCGCGCGCCGCAGGCTCACCGAGGTCCCGCTGGTCCCCTCGTATTGGCGCAGGAGCTGAGGCGCGCCGAGCTCCATTAGGCACGCGGATTCGCGGATCCTCGCCGAAACCCAGTGCGCTCGGCGCTCGAGCACGGCGAGGTAGCCGACGATTTCGCCCGGCCCGGCGATGGTGACGCGCCTTTCCGCGGCGCCCCGGGGAGCGACGATCTCGGCCGCGCCGCGGATGACGAGAAAAGCGGCCTCCGCAGGTTCCCCGGCGTTGAACAGCGAAGCGCCGCGCGCGAGCTCGAATACCGCGCAGCCCTGCGCGAGCTCGTCGATCTCCCAGCGGTCGCAGCCCTCGAAGAACGCGAGCAGCGGCAGGAACGGCCGCCAGCCGAAGCCCGGCGCGGTGCGCTCGTGCGCCTGCGCCGGCAAGGCGGGCCGGTCCTCCGCGGCGCGATGCTCGCGCAGCCGGGCGTTCGCCGCGCGCAGCTTCTCCGACAGAACCCGCGTCACCGCCTTCTGGATCTCGAGCGCGGCGCTGTCGCGGCCTGCGGCGAGCGCCCTGAAATCGTCGCGGTCGACAAACCAGCCTGCCACGTCGCCCTTTGCCACGACGCTCGCCATGCACACGGCGCGCTCCATCAGCGCCGTCTCGCCGAACATGGCGCCGGGGCCGAGCTCGGCCACGGTCAGCATGCCGCCGCCCGGAAGCGCCACTCGCGCCTGCACCTCCCCCGAGCGGATCACGAACGCGCCGCGCGCCGCCTCGCCCTGCCGCAGGAGCAGCTCGCCCCTGCGAAACTCGACCTCCCGGCCTATGGGAAGCAGTTTGTCGTTCAATAAGGTCAAGCGCGACGAGTGTACACTCGGCGCGCTGTGGGCTCCGCACCGCCGCTTCCTGCCGCGATCGACGCCAACCGCGTGCTCGGCGTAGTTGCCGCGGTGGCGCGCGAGGCGCGTCCGAACGTGGAGGCGTACGTCGGGCTCGACTCTTCGCTGGAGCGCGACCTCGGACTCGACAGCCTCGCGCGCGTCGAGCTGGTGCTGCGACTGGAGCGCGAATTCCGCGCCAGCCTTCCCGAGCAGGCGCTCGCCACGAGCGAGACGCCGCGCGACCTGCTGCGCTTCCTGCTCGCCGCCGCCGGCGCCGCGCCGCACGGCGCCGAGCGCAGCGTCGCGAGCCTGGTCCAGGCCGAAGGCGTGCGCGCTCCCGCCGAGACGCAGACGCTGGTCGAGGCGCTCGAGTACCACGTCGAGCGCCAGCCCGACCGGCTCAGCGTGTTCCTCTACGAGGGCGAGAAGGAGCACCGGATCACCTACCGCGACCTGTGGGACGGCGCGATGCTCTACGCCGCCGGCCTTGCCGCGCAGGGCGTGGGCCCGGGAAAGACGGTGGCGATCATGCTGCCGACCTCGAAGGAATACCTGTTCTGCTTCTACGGCACCCTGCTCGCCGGCGCGATCCCGGTGCCGCTCTATCCGCCCGCGCGCCTCGCCACCATCGAGGACCACATGACGCGCCACGTGAGCGTTCTGAAAAGCGCCGGCGCCGCGGTGATGGTGACGATACCCGAGGCGAAGCCGCTCGCCTGGCTGCTGCGCGCCCAGGTCGAGTCGCTGCGCGCGGTGATGGTCCCCGAGGAGTTCTCAGGCGAGGCGCGCGATTTCGCTCCGGTGCGCGGCCGCGGCGGCCACATCGCGTTCCTGCAGTACACCTCGGGCAGCACCGGCAACCCGAAAGGCGTGGTGCTGACGCACGCCAACCTGCTCGCCAACGTACGCGCGATGATCAAGGGCGCCCGCGCCACCACCGAGGACGTGTTCGTAAGCTGGCTGCCCCTTTACCACGACATGGGCCTCATCGGCGGCTGCTTCGCCACCATGTACGGCGGCTTTCCCGTGGTGCTGATGTCGCCGCTCGCGTTCCTTTCGCGGCCGAGCCAGTGGCTGCGTGCGATCCACCGCCATCGCGGCACGATCTCGGGCGGGCCGAACTTCTCCTACGAGCTGTGCCTGCGCCGCATCCAGGACGAGGAGCTGGACGAGCTCGACCTCTCCTCGTGGCGTTTCGCGTTCAACGGCGCCGAGCCGGTGAGCCCGGAGACCATGACGGCGTTCCAGGACCGGTTCGCGAAATGGAATCTGCGCAGGAACGCGCTGTCTCCGGTCTACGGCCTGGCCGAGTGCTCGGTCGGGCTCGCCTTTACGCCGCCCGGCCAGGCGTGGCGCGTCGATTCTCTCGACCGCGGCGTGTTCTCGCGCGACGCGCGCGCGGCGCCGGCGCGGGCGGACGACCCAGCGCCGCTCAAGGTGGTCGGCTGCGGTTACGTGCTTCCCGGGCACGACCTGCGCGTGGTCGACGCCGCGGGGTTGGAGCTCCCGGACAGCAACGAAGGCCACCTCCAGTTCCGCGGCCCGTCGGCGACCAGCGGCTACTACCGCAATCCGGAGGCGACCAAGAGCCTGTTCTCCGGGGAATGGGTCAACACCGGCGACCGCGCCTACATGTCGCACGGCATGGTGTTCATCACCGGGCGAGAGAAGGACGTCATCATCAAGGGCGGGCGCAACATCACGCCCTACGAGCTCGAGGAGGCGATCGGCGACCTGCCGCGCATCCGGCGCGGCTGCGTGGCCGTGTTCGGCAGCGTGGACCGCGCGAGCGGCACCGAGCGCGTGGTCGTGCTCGCCGAGACCCGCAGCCGCGACACGGCGCTGGACGACGAGCTGCGCCACCGTATCAACGAGCTCGCGGTGTCGCTCATCGGCGGGCCGGTCGACGACATCGTGCTCGCGCCGCCGCACACCGTGCCCAAGACCTCCAGCGGCAAGATCCGCCGCGTCGCGGCGCGCGACTACTACGAGCGCGGGCCGAGCGCGACGGCGGGGCGCTCGGTGTCGTTGCAGTTCGCCCGGCTGGTCCTCGCCGCCATCGGCCCGCAGCTCCGGCGCGGCCTGCGCGCGGCGCGAGGGGTGCTTTTCGCCCTCGCGGCCTGGCTGCTGATCGGCGTTTCGCTCGTGGTCGTGTTCCTGAGCGCGCTGGTTGCGCCCGGCCGCGCCACCTGGAACGTCGCCCAGCGCTGCATGCGCTTCTTCTTCCGCGTCTGCGGCATTCCGGTCGCGGTGCAGGGACTCGAGAACCTGCCCGCCTCGGGACCGTACGTGATCGCCTCCAACCACACCAGCTACCTCGACGGCGCGGTGCTGGTTTCCGTGCTGCCCTGGCGGCGCTACGCGTTCGTGGCGAAGCGCGAGCTCGCCGACAATTTCTTCAGCCGCTTGCTGGTGAAGGGCCTCGGCGCGGTGTTCGTCGAGCGCTTCGATGTGCAGCGCAGCGCCGAGCACGCCGACGCGCTGGTGCACGCGGCCAGGGACGGCGACTCGCTGATCGTGTTCCCCGAGGGGACGCTGATGCGCCACAGTGGGCTGATGCCGTTCCGCGCCGGGGCGTTCCAGGACGCGGCGCAGGCCGGCATCCCGGTGGTGCCGGTGTCGCTGCGCGGAGTGCGCTCGG
>DASYPG010000288.1:0-6165 GCA_036006885.1 Burkholderiales bacterium
ACCTTCGGGATCGATCGGCTTTGGAAGCGGCGCATTGTCCGCCAGATCCCGGCCGGGGCCGGCCGGATTCTCGACCTCGCCTGCGGCACCGGGATCTCCACGATGGCGATCGCGCGGCGCTTCCCGAATAGCCGCATCGTCGGCGTGGAGCTGCGCGAGGAGTACCTGGAGCTCGCGCGCGAAAAGGTACGCCGGGGCGACGTGCAGAACGTGGAGCTCGTGCTCTCGCGCGCGGAGGATTACCGCTCGAGCGAGCCTTTCGATTGCATCTCGTCCTCGTACCTTGCCAAGTATGCGGACCTGCCGCTTCTCGTGCGCAACTGCCGCGAAATGCTGAAGGACGGCGGAGTGCTTCTCATGCACGACTTCACGCTGCCTCCGAGCCGCGCCCTGCGCATCCTCTGGCGCCTTTACTTCAACGCGCTGCAGACGATCGGCGGGGCGCTGCTGCCCGCCTGGCGGGAGATCTACTACGGCTTGCCGCGGCTCATCGAGGAAACATGCTGGCTGCCCGATCTGCAGCACGCGCTCGCCGAGAACGGCTTCGCCGACGTGCGTACGCAGTACCTCACTGCGTACGGCTCGGCGATCGTCTCTGCGCGCCGATGAGGGCGCAGGGGCCTCAGGCGGCCATGCGGAGCAGCTCTTGCGGCAGGTCTGCGAGCATTCGCGTGCGCTCGTTGTCCGGAAAAGCGGCGAGCGCGCGCCGTGCCTGCTCGACTAGAGAACCGATCTGCGTTTGGGGTCTCAGCGAGCCAAGCCGCGCGCCATCGGCGAGATCGTCGGCGATCTGGTAGACCTCGCCGGCGCGTGCGCCGAACTCGGTGGCTGCCTGTAAATGCGTTTCCTGCGCGTCGACCGCCAGGGCGCCCAACCGTGCAGCGGCAGCGAAGAGCGATCCGGTCTTGAGGTAGATAACGCGACGGTATGCGTCGAGGTCCTCTCCGGAGGTGTTACCGGCAAACTCCTGCAACGCGCCTTGCGCCATCGCCGCTATGGCGTGCGCGAGCGTGGCGCCTTCGCGAGCTCCGGCTTGTGCCATCTTCTCGATGGCCGTGGCGAACATCACGTCTGCGACAAGCACCGCGCGCCGGGACGATAGCAGCGTCCAGGCTGCCGGGCGGCCGCGGCGCACGGTGTCGCCGTCCACGAAGTCGTCGTGCACCAGCGAAGCTGCCTGGACCATCTCCACTGCAAGCGCGGCCGGCAAGGCCTGCTCGAGCGTCCCGCCAAGCGCTTCGGCTACCAGGCACGTGAGCGAGCCGCGAAGGCGCTTTCCTTCGGTGAGAATCGTGCCCAACGCGTCCGCGTGCGCGGGCGGCAATGTCGCGAACCATTGTCCTGCGCGCAACTTCAATTCGGCATCGATGCGCGCTTTTGCAGCCGCGCGGTATGCGTTCAGCCCCATAGACGGAATGCGAGCAGGCCGACGCCAAGCACGATGACGCCGGCGCTGAGGCTCCGCAGGATAGCTTCCAGGTGCATGGCATGGGCAGGCTGCACCGTGGCGCCGCTTGCCGTGGCGCGCTTCAGATCCTTGTACGGCCGCGACGCCCGGATCTCCACCAGGCTCAAAAGCGCCATCGCCGCGGCGACTACCACTGCCGCTGCCGAGATCGCGTTGGTCTGCAGCACGTAGCCGGCGAGCACGGGCAGCGCTCCCCAGGAGAGCGCAAACCAGGAGTCGCGATGAAAGCGGCCGCCAAACCACTCGAGGTTGTAGGCCAGGAGAAAGAACCCCTCCGGGATCGCGATCAGCCAGAGAAGCGGCGTGTCGCGCACCATGTACCAGATGGCGATCGAGTACGCGCCCACGAGCGATACGACCGCTAGTCCCCAGAGCTGCCTTCGGCTGAACACTTGGCCCCACGGCCGTGCGCCGCGGCTGCCGACGGCATCGAGCGCGTGCGCGCCGATGCCTAGCCCAAGAAAGTAGATCAGCACGATCGCCGCGACGCGGTCCCAGTGAACCGCCGGTGCGAGCATGGAGCCGATGACGGTGAAGGACAGGACCATGCCGGTGTAGGGCAGAAACAGCAGGCCGACCGCTACGCGAAAGCGCTCCGGCCCGAAGGAAGGAACGAACCATTCGGTGCGGCGATCCGGCATGTACCCGCACAATATCACCCAGCCGTCAGCAGCAAGCGCTGGGCGGGCCTGTAGCGCTACGTTCACCCGGCGTGCTGCGGTATACCCTACAGGGCAAGTGGTTGGAGCAGGCCGGGCGCGCGCGCATACTTGGCGCATGGCACGCACAATCAAATGCATCAAGCTCGGGCGCGAGGCCGAGGGGCTCGACTACCCGCCCTATCCGGGAGCGCTCGGCAAGCGCATCTTCGAGAACGTGTCGAAGGAAGCGTGGCGGCAGTGGCTCGAGCAGCAGAAGATGCTGGTGAACGAGAACCGGCTCAACCTCGCCGACAAGAAGGCGCGCGACTACCTCGCGCAGCAGATGGAGAACCATTTTTTCGGCAGCGGCGCCGACGTGGCCTCCGGCTACGTGCCGCCGACACAGCAGAAGTAGGCGGTGCGAATGGACACCGACGCGCCACGGCCGACCGAGATCAAGCTGCACCAGAAGTCGCGGCGGATGGAGATCGCGTTCTCGGACGGCAGCCAGTTCGAGCTGAGCTACGAGCTGCTGCGCGTGTACTCGCCTTCGGCCGAAGTCCGCGGCCACGGGCCCGGCCAGGAGGTGCTGCAGGCCGGCAAGCGCGACGTGGAGATCCTGTCGCTGGAGCCGAGCGGCAGCTATGCGGTACAGCCGACGTTCTCCGACGGACACAACACGGGCATCTATTCCTGGGATTACCTCTACTGGCTGGGCCAGAACCGCGAAAACCTATGGCGCGAATACCTCAAGCGCCTCGAGCAGGCGGGGGCGAGCCGCGAGCCGGGTCCTGCGCCTTTCGAGCCGCGGCCAAAATCAAAGTAGCGGGCACCTTCAAGGTCGTACTCGTCAACCCCTATGAGCTGGGGCGGCAGCCGTTTGCCCTGGCGCAGCCAGCCGCATGGCTCAAGCGCGAGGGCTTTGCGGTGAGCTGCCTCGATCTTTCGCTGCAGAAGCTCGATGCCGAAATCCTGGCGGACGCGGGACTGGTGGCCGTCTATGTGGGGATGCATACCGCTACCCGCATCGCGGTGCAGGCCCTGCCGCGCATCCGGCGGCTCGCCCCCGAGGCGCACCTCTGCGTCTATGGGCTCTACGCCCCCATGAACGAGGCGCTGCTGCGCGGGCTGGGCGTGGACACCGTACTGGGCGGAGAGGTCGAGCCGGCGCTCCTTTCCCTTTGCCGGAGACTGCGGATCGATGGAGATCTGCGGGTGCAGAGCGAGCCGGTCATCAGCCTTGCCAAAATGGCGTTCGAGGTGCCGGACCGCAGCGGCCTGCCGAAGCTCTCGCGCTACGCCCACCTGGTGCTGCCGGACGGATCGACCCGGGTCGCCGGATTCGCCGAGGGCAGCCGGGGCTGCAAGCACCTGTGCCGGCACTGCCCCGTGGTCCCGGTGTACCAGGGAACGTTCCGCATCGTTCCGGCCGGCACGGTGATGCAGGACATTCGCCAGCAGGTGAAAGAAGGCGCCACCCACATCTCCTTCGGCGACCCGGATTTCTTCAACGGGCCCACCCATGGCCTGAGGCTCGCGCGCGCCTTGCACGAAGCGTTCCCCCACGTCACGTTCGACGCGACCATCAAGATTCAGCACCTGATCGATCATGGAGCGCTATTGTCCGAGCTGCGCGCGAGCGGATGCCTGTTCATCACCTCCGCCGTGGAAGCCGTGGACGACGAGATCCTGCGCCATCTCGACAAGAACCACACCAGCCGCGACTTCGACCGGGCCGTCGCGCTCACGCGCGCAGCCGGCATTGCGCTCGCACCGACCTTTGTGGCCTTTACCCCCTGGACGACCTTGGAAGGCTACCTGGCGCTGCTCGAGCGGCTCGTGGAGCTGCAGCTCGTGGAAAGCGTGCCGCCGGTACAGCTCACCATTCGGCTGCTCGTGCCCGAAGGCTCCTGGCTGCTGAAGCTGCCCGGCTTCAGGGAGAGGCTCCTTGGCTTCGACGCGGCGCTCCTCGGCTATCCATGGATTCATCGCGATCCCCGGGTGGATCGTCTGCAGCAGAACCTGCAAGCCGCAGTCGCCCGATGCGAGCAGCAATCGGTTCCCCGCCGCGAAGTGTTCGCTGCCATTTGGCGCATGGCCCATGAGGCTGCCGCGCGTCCCGCACCCGAGCTCGCGGGCGATCTCGGCGCGCCGATCCCGCGTCTTTCCGAACCGTGGTACTGCTGCGCCGAGCCGACCGAGCAGCAGCTGCAATCTTTCTGAGCGTGCCCATGAAAGCCATCGCCATAGCCTTTTTCGACTCGCCGCCTCCGGGCATTCCGCGCTGGGAAGGCGGACCCGTGCCTGCCGGTTGCGTGTTCTGGGAAAAAGCTATGAGTGGGCAGACCTTTTATACGGTTGCCTCCGATCATTACAACTGCGCGGTTGGGAGCCACACCCACAGCATCGCGCTGCCGCCCGAGCGTGCGCACGAGCTGAATGACACGATCGTGTTCATGGCTCGAAACAACTACGTTGCGACCGAGGAAGTGCCGGGTATCCCGACGCTCGCCAAATCTCCCGGTGCCGTGGCGTACGGCCCGATCGACGGCGCCGGCTTCAAGCCCGATGTGGTGCTGATCGCGGCGAAGCCGGCGCAGGCCATGCTGATTTACGAAGCCGGCCTCAAGGCAGGGGCGGGTAGCGCCCTGACGAACGCGCTGGGTCGTCCCGCCTGTGCCGTCCTTCCGCTGACAACGGCAAGCCGCGAGATCTCCGTCTCGCTCGGCTGCAAAGGCAACCGGACGTTTACCGGCCTGCCGGACGAGGAAATGTATGTGGCCATTCCTGGCGACAAGTGGGGGGCGCTCGTCGAGAAGCTTGGCGAAGCGCACGCAGCCAACGCGGTGATGGAAAGGTATTACTGCGAGAGAAAGACGCAGCTTTCGCCATGAAGCGCGTTCTGCTGCTTCTGCCTACCACCGGCTACCGCAACGACGACTTTCTTGCGGCCGCCCGAAAGCTGGGCGTGGAAATCGTGCCGGCGGGCAACTACTGCCACCGATTGGCCCCGTCCTGGGGGCTCGCTCCCATCATGGCGCTGCATTTCGACCGGCCGGCGCAGGCGGCGGAAACCGTGTTGCGGGAAATGAACGGCATCCCCGACGCGGTGCTGGCCGTGGACGATTCGGGCGTGGAGCTTGCGGCCCTCCTGTCGGAGCGTCTTGGCCTGCCGGGAAATCCCGCCCAGGCGGTGCGCACGGTAGGCGACAAGCTGGCGTTCCGCCGGCTACTCCAGGAACGCGAATTCCGCTGTCCCGGATTCCGTCACCTGCCGAGCGGAGAAGATCCCCGCAAACTGTTTTCCGAGCTCGAGTTTCCCGTGGTGGTGAAGGCCCGGCGTCTATCGGGAAGCCGCGGCGTGATCCGCGCCGACGATCCCGAAGCGCTGATGCGCGCCGTGAACTGGGTACGGGCCATCCAGGTGCGCGCCGACCGCGACGCTCAGGACCTGGGCCTGGTCCTCGAGGACTTCATTCCCGGGCGCGAGTATGCCCTGGAAGGCAGCCTGCAGCGTGGGGAGTTGAGCATCCTCGCCTTGTTCGACAAGCCCGATCCCCTGGACGGGCCCTACTTCGAGGAAACGCTCTACATCACACCGTCGCGGCTGCCGCAGGTGCTTCAGGACCGCATTCATCAGGAAGTGGCGCGCGCCTGCCGTGCTGCCGGGCTCGTGACCGGGCCCGTGCACGCCGAAGTGCGGGTCAATGACCACGGGATCTGGATCCTGGAGGTCGCGGCCCGCTCCATCGGCGGCTTGTGCGCTCGCGTGCTCCACCATCTCCTGGGCATGAGCCTCGAGGAGCTGATCTTGCGCCAGGTGGTGGGCGAATCGCTCCTGTCGCTTCCGGTCGGCACTGAGGCGGCCGGCGAGCGCGGCGCTGCGGGCGTGATGATGATCCCGATTCCACGGCGCGGTATTTACCGCGGGCTCGAAGGCCTCGCCGCCGCGCAGTCGGTACCTCAGATCACAGGCGTGGCCATTACGGTGGAACCCGGCCAGATCATTGCGCCGCCTCCCGACGGGGCGACCTACCTCGGGTTCCTCTTTGCCCG
>DASYPG010000289.1:0-12568 GCA_036006885.1 Burkholderiales bacterium
GGCGACCCGCACAAGATCATCATCACGCTCTCCAACCTCTTCACCACGCCGCTCGCCACGGGCGTGCCGTTCAACTGGCGCGACCTCACGCCGGTGCAGATGCTGGCGCTGGACAACTTCGTGCTGTGGGTGAACGCCAAGACGCCATACAAGAGCGCGAAGGAGTACGTCGAGGCGGCGAAGAAGGCCGGTCCGGGCAAGATGAAGATGGGCGGCACCGGCGCGAAGCAGGAGGATCAGATCATCACCGCGGCGATCGAGCAGAAGACCGGCGCGAAGTTCACCTACATTCCGTTCAAGGGCGGCGGCGCGGTGGCGACTCAGCTGGTCGGCGGCCACGTCGACTCCACCGTGAACAACCCGATCGAGGCCGTGGCGCACTGGCGCTCCGGGGCGCTGCGGCCCCTGTGCGTGTTCGACCAGAAACGCATGCCCTACAAGGAGAAGGTCACCAAGGACATGTCCTGGGGCGACATTCCCACTTGCAAGGAGTCCGGACTCGACGTCGACTACCTCATGCTGCGCGGCATCTTCACTGCCCCCGGCGTGAAGCCCGACCAGGTCCAGTACTACACCGACCTCTTCAAGAAGGTGATGGCGACGCCTGAGTGGGCGAAGCTCATGGAAGAGGGCGCCTTCAACAAGACCGCGCTCACCGGCAAGGAGTACGCCGACTGGGTGTTGAAGGAAGAGGCGCGTCACATCTCGCTGATGAAGGCCGCCGGCTTCATCGCCGGCAAATGACCGGGGAACGCGAAGGGCGAGTCGCCTTCCGCGTCAAGAGCGCCGAGATCGCGGTCGCGGCGCTTTTTCTCGTCGTGGCCGTCCTGGTCATGTATGACAGCGTGCGCCTGGGCTCGACCTGGGGTGACGACGGACCCAAGCCGGGCTACTTTCCGTTCTATATCGGGCTGATCATGACGGTCGCGGCGCTGATGAACCTCGCTCGCGGCTTCATGATCCCCCTGGACAAGAACCCGCCCTTCGTCCTCGCCGGTCAGCTGAAGATGGTGCTGACGGTGCTCGTCCCCGCCGCGATCTACGCCGGGGCGATCAGCTGGATCGGCATCTACGTCGCCTCGGCGCTGTTCATCGGCTTTTTCATGCGCTGGCTCGGCAAGTACGCGTGGTGGACGGTCGCGGCCGTGAGCGTCGGCGTGGTCGTGGCGTTCTACTTCATCTTCGAGGTCTGGTTCCTGGTGCCGCTGCCCAAGGGTCCAATAGAAGCTTTCCTCGGGCTGAGCTGAAGTGGACGAGCTCCAGGCCCTCGCGCAGGGCTTCGCCGTCGCGCTGACGCTCAAGAACCTCGCGCTGATGTTCACCGGGGTGATCCTCGGCGTGATCATCGGCGTGCTTCCGGGCCTGGGCGGCGCCAACGGCGTCGCCATCCTGCTGCCGCTCACCTTCAGCATGGCGCAGACCCCGGGGGGCGCCACCTCGGCCATCATCCTGCTCTCCTGCATCTATTGGGGAGCGCTGTTCGGCGGCGCCATCACCTCGATTCTGTTCAACATCCCGGGCGAGCCCTGGTCGGTGGCGACCACCTTCGACGGCTACCCGCTCGCGCAGCAGGGGCGCGCGGGCAACGCGCTCACCGCGGCGTTCACGTCCTCGTTCATCGGCGCCCTGGTGGCGGTGCTTCTGATCACGTTCCTGTCGCCGGTCATCGCCAACTTCGCGCTCGAGTTCGGCCCGCCCGAGTTCTTCTCGGTGTACCTGCTCACCTTTTGCGCCTTCATCGGCACGAGCAAGGAGCCGCCGTTCAAGACCCTCGCGGCGATGATGCTCGGCTTCGCCCTCGCCGCGGTCGGCACCGACCCGGTGACGGGCACCCTTCGTCTCACCTTCGGCTCGACGCGTCTGCTCACCGGTTTCGACTTCCTGGTCGCGGTAATCGGCCTCTTCGGCATCGGCGAGATCCTGCTCACCCTCGAGGAAGGGCTCGCGTTCCGCGGCGCCAAGGCGAAGCTCAACATGCGCGTGGTGCTCGACACGTGGAAGGAGCTGCCGCGCTACTGGCTTACGTCGCTGCGCTCCTCCGCGGTGGGCTGCTTCATGGGTATCGTGCCCGGCGGCGCCACGCCTGCCTCCTTCATGAGCTACGGCGTGGCGCGCCGCTTCTCGCGCGACGGCGACAAGTTCGGCACCGGCATGGTCGAAGGCGTGGTGGCGCCGGAGACGGCGGCGCATGCCGCCGGCACCTCGGCGCTGCTGCCGATGATCACGCTCGGCGTGCCGGGCTCCCCCACCGCCGCTGTGCTGCTCGGCGGCCTCATGATCTGGGGCCTGCAGCCCGGACCGCTGCTGTTCGTCGAGAAGCCCGACTTCGTCTGGGGCCTGATTGCGAGCATGTACCTCGGCAACATCGCGGGCCTGATCGTCGTGCTCACCTGCGTGCCGCTGTTCGCCTCGATCCTGCGGGTGCCGTTCTCGGTGATCGCGCCGGTGATCGTGGTGATCTGTGCGATCGGCGCCTACACCGTGCACAACGCCATCTTCGACGTCTGGATGATGGTGGTGTTCGGGATCATGGGTTATCTCTTCAAGAAGCTGCAGTACCCGCTCGCGCCGCTGGTGCTCGCCATCGTTCTGGGCGATTCCGCGGAAGCGTCATTCCGCCAGGCGATGCTGGTGTCGCTGGGAGACATGAGGATCTTCTGGTCCAACACGCTCGTCGGCGGCCTCACCACGCTCGCGCTGTTCCTGCTCTTCTGGCCGCTCGTCACCTGGGTCATCGGCAAGGCGCGCGGCAGGTAGCGGCCGGGGCTACTCGGCGCTGTGGAGTGGTTGCCGCGTGCGATCAAGCTTCCGTTCAGACGATCTTGCACGGGATCCAAGCGTCCTCGTCGAACTGGTAGACCGAGCACAGCCGGTGGTAGCCGTCGGCGATGACGAGCTTGCTGCGCTCCGTGTCGCGCACCAGGAGCAACGGCGAGAGCTTCTCCCTCTGGAGGATCTTCACACGGTCCCTCTCGACGTGGTGATTGCTGACGCCCAGAAGCGACAACCCCGACGCCCTGAAAATGTCCTTCGCCTTGAACTTTGACACGCCGGCTTTCTTCAGCCGCCGGACCAGGTCGGCGGCAACCTTGTCCTCGAACAGCAGGTTGAGGTAGGACTCGGCCGCCGGATAGTTGTGCTCTTGCGGCTGCTCGAACCAGCTGATGTCGTATCGCTTGCCCATCTAGCGGAACTTCTGTTTGAGCCGCGAGAGCGTTTCCGGGGTGAGGTTGAGGTACGCGGCGAGCTCCTTCTTCGGAATGCGCCCGGCGAGCTCGGGGTGCTTGCGCTGGAAGCGCGACAGGCGCCCGGGCGCGTCGAGGAGGTGCAGCGTGATCGTGTGCGCCATCACCTCGGACATCAGCTTCATGACTTCGTACTCGAAGCGCGCCTTGAGCCCGGGGTTGTGCTCGAGGAACTCGGCCCACGCCGGCATCGGCAGCTCGGCGGCGCGCACCTTGGTCATGGCGACGATCGAGTAGGGCACCGGGGTCCTGAGGCGCCACGCGGCATAGGATGTGTCCATCTCGGTCTCGGCGGCGAAGCGCAGGATCATCTCGCGCCCCTCGGGGTTGGACACCACGCGCTTCACCATGCCCTCGAGGATGAAGAACTGCTCCATCTCCTCGTCGCCCTGGCGCACCAGCGGGTCGCCCTTGCGGTAATCGGCCACCAGCAGCAGCGGCTCGAGCTCGGCCCACTGCGCCGGGCTAATGCCTTGCAGCAGCAGGTTCTGCCGCACTTGCAGGCGGACGCTGTTGCGTTGGGGATGGCTGAGGAAAGCCGTCATTCGAGGTGGATTTTAGTCGGCTTGACCTGAGTCAAGGCCGGCGCGCGGGGGCGATTCTTACCATAACGGTCCTCCGAATCGCAGAAAACCGAGGAGTCCGCTCATGGGGACCGCCGAACCTCAAGTCGCCGTTTCCAGCCCGACCACCGACGCCCAGCAAACGACCGACGGTTTTCAGCTGGTCATCGATGCCCTCAAGCTGAACGGGCTCGACACGATTTATGGCCTGCCGGGCATTCCGATCACCGACCTCACGCGCCGGGCGCAGGCCGCGGGCCTGCGGGTGCTTTCGTTCCGCCACGAGCAGAGCGCGGGCTACGCCGCCTCGATCGCCGGCTTCCTGACGCAGAAGCCCGGCATCTGCCTGACGGTGTCGGCGCCGGGCTTCCTCAACGGGCTCAACGCGCTCGCGCACGCCACGGTCAACTGCTTCCCGATGATCCTCATCAGCGGCTCGAGCGAGCGCGAGATCGTCGACCTGCAGCAAGGCGACTACGAGGAGATGGACCAGCTCGCCGTCGCCAAGCCGGTGGCCAAGGCCGCGTTCCGCGTGCTGCATGCCGAGGACATCGGCGTCGGCATCGCGCGGGCCATCCGCGCCGCCGTGTCGGGTCGCCCGGGCGGCGTGTACCTCGACCTGCCGGCCAAGCTGTTTGCGCAGTCGATCGACGCGGCGGCCGGGAAGAACACGCTGATTAAAGTCGTCGATCCGGCGCCGAAGCAGATTCCCGGGCAGGACGCGGTGAAGCGCGCGCTCGATCTGCTGAAGGGCGCGAAAAAACCCTTGATCATCCTGGGCAAGGGCGCCGCCTATGCGCAGGTCGATTCCGAGATCAAGAGCCTGATCGAGAAGACGGGCATCCCGTACCTGCCGATGTCAATGGCAAAGGGCCTGTTGCCCGATACGCACGAGCTGTGCGCTTCGGCGGCGCGCTCGTTCGTGCTGCCCGGCGCCGACGTCGTGATGCTGATCGGGGCGCGGCTCAACTGGCTGCTGTCGCACGGCAAGGGCAAGACGTGGGGCGGCAAGGGCCACAAGGACTGGGGCGGCCAGAAGTTCATCCAGGTCGACATCTCGCCGCAGGAGGCCGACAGCAACGTGCGCATCGACGCGCCGCTGGTGGGAGATATCGGTTCATGCGTTTCCGCGTTGCTGGCCGGGATCGGCAGTCATTTTTCGAAACCGCCTGCCGAGTGGCTGAACGCGATCAGCGAGAAGAAGACGACCAACGTCGCCAAGATGGGCGAGACGCTGGCCAAGAATCCTTCACCGATGAACTTCCACAGCGCGCTGAACGTGGTCCGCGACATCGTCAAGGCCAACCCGGACGCCATGCTGGTCAACGAGGGCGCCAACGCGCTCGACTTCACGCGCTCGATCGTCGACATGTACAAGCCGAGGAAGCGCATCGACGTCGGCACCTGGGGCATCATGGGCGTCGGCATGGGCTACTGCGTCGCCGCCGCCGTGGTCAGCAAGCAGCAGGTGATCGCGATCGAGGGCGACAGCGCGTTCGGCTTCTCGGGCATGGAAGTCGAGACCCTCTGCAGGTATGGATTGCCAGTGTGCATTGTGGTGATGAACAACAACGGCGTCTACAAGGGCACCGACCAGGATCCGACCGGCCGCGACCCGGCGCCGACCGTGTTCGTGAAGGGCGCGCGCTACGACAAGCTGATGGAAGCGTTCGGCGGCGTCGGCGTGAACGCGACTACGCCGGCCGAGCTGAGGAAGGCGATGGAGGACGCGATCCGCTCGAAGAAGCCGACGCTCATCAACGCAGTGATCGACGAGACAGCGGGAACAGAGAGCGGCCGGATTACCAGCCTGAATCCAACCGCGGGAAAGAAAAAGTAATGGAAGCGCTCAAGGGAGTTCGAATCCTGGATATGACGCATGTCCAGGCGGGCCCGACCTGCAGTCAACTGCTGGCCTGGATGGGCGCGGACGTGATCAAGTTCGAGAACCCGCAGGGCGACGCGACGCGCGGACAGCTGCGCGACGTGCCGAACGCCGACTCGCTCTACTTCACGATGCTCAACTGCAACAAGCGTTCGATCACGGTCAACATGAAGACCGCCGAGGGCAAGCAGGTGTTCGTCGATCTGCTGAAAAAGTGCGACATCATCATGGAGAACTTCGGCCCGGGCGTGCTCGACCGCTTCGGCTTCAGCTGGGAGAAGATCCACCAGCTCAACCCGAAGGTCGTGATGGGCTCGATCAAGGGCTTCGGCTCGAGCGGTCCCTATGCCGAGTTCAAGGCCTACGAGAACGTGGCGCAGGCGATGGGCGGCGCGATGAGCACGACAGGAGTGCCGGAGGGCGCGCCGTTTGTCACCGGCGCGCAGATCGGCGACTCGGGCACCGGCCTGCACCTCGCCATCGGCCTGCTCGCGGCGCTGCGCCAGGCGGACAAGACGGGGCAGGGGCAATACGTCGAGGTGGCGATGATGGACGGCGTGATGAACCTCTGCCGCGTCAAGTTCCGCGACCACCAGCGCCTGACGCGCGGCGAGCTCTCCGAGTTTTCGGTGCCGACCTACAAGGGCATGGGCGACGTGCCGCGCGCCGGCAACGATTCCGGCGGCGGGCAGCTCGGCAACGCCATCCACTGCAAGCCGCACGGCGCCAACGACTGGCTCTACGTGGTGGTGCAGGAGGCGGTGTGGGAAGACCTCGCCAAGCGCATCGGGCCCGACGTAGGCATGCCGGACATGGCGAGCGACCCCAGGTTCGGCAAAATTTCAGATAGAAGAAGAAATCAAAACCTGATGTGGACGCTGATCAACAAGTTCGCCGAGAAGTACACCAAGCGCGAGCTGATGGCGATCCTCAACCCGCTCGACGTGCCGTGCGGCCCGATCATGAGCACCGAGGACCTCGCCACCGACGAGCACGTGCGCGGCCGCGACATGTGGGTCGAGCTCGACCATCCGCAGCGCGGCAAGTGGTTCAACGTCGGCATGCCGATCAAGCTCTCCGCCTCGCCCGCTGCGATCAAGCGCTCGCCGACGCTGGGCGAGCACACTGATGAGGTGCTCAAGGAAGTCCTGGGTTACGACGACTCGAAGATCAAGAATCTGAGAGGCGCCGGCGCCTTCAGCGTGCCACCCAAGAAGGCGGCGTAATGAAGATCGCCATCATCGGTCAGCAGGACTTCGGCAAGGCGGTCCTCGAGGCGTTCCTCGCGCGAGGTGACCAGGTCGGCGCGGTGTTCTGCGCGCCGGAGAAGGAAGGCGCGCGGCCCGATGCGCTGCGCGTCGTTGCCCAGGAGAAGGGCCTGAAGCTGCATCAGTTCAAGTCGCTCAAGGCGCCCGAGGCCGTGGAGGCGATGAAGGCGGCAAACGCCGACATCGGCATCATGGCGTTCGTGCTGCAGTTCGCGCCGCAGGACTTCGTCAAGATCCCGAAGCACGGCACGATTCAGTTTCACCCGTCGCTGCTCCCGAAGTACCGCGGCCCGTCGTCCATCAACTGGCCGATTGCCCGCGGCGACAAGGAGACCGGGCTCACCATCTTCCGGCCGACGGACGGTCTCGACGAGGGCGCGGTGATCCTGCAGAAGAAGACGCCGGTCGGCGAGGACGACACGCTCGGCCAGGTGTACTTCGATCGCCTCTTCCCCATGGGGGTCCAGGCCATGCTCGAAGCCGCGGATCTGGTTGTTTCGAAGAGGCATAAGGAAACCGAGCAAGACGAGTCGCAAGCCTCCTACGAGGGCTGGTTCCGCGAGGCCGAAGCCCGCATCAACTGGTCGAACCACGTGGATCTCATCCACAACCTGATCCGCGCGTCCGACCCGGCGCCCGGCGCCTGGACCACGCTGAACGGCGTGAAGCTGCAGCTCTTCGACAGCCGCAAGGAGCGGGTGCGCACCTTCGGCGCGGTGAAGGGGAAGATCGGCGAGGTGGTCGAGGCGAAGGACGGCCGTCTCGTGATCAGCGCGCAGGGCGGCCGCATCCACGCCGGCAAGGCGAAGCTCGGCGACGGCAAGAAGGTGGCCGCGGCGGAGCTCGTGTCCACGGGCTTGCTGAAAGCCGGCGCGACGCTCGGGCTGTAACCTATTCCCGCTTTTGGGTGGCTTTTCGCGCCGGGCGAGGCCCGCGCGCGCCTAAACATTTGACGCAGCTTAGGTTTGACTGCAAAAATGCCGCTTATAACGCTGTTTTCAGGCCATTTGTTTTCAGGCACTTTAGAGACGCCTTAAGAGCCGTCTGTGGGACCCATCAAGGGATGCGCCGGGGGAGCCGAATGAAAGTCGTGGTGTAGCCGCATGGACCTCGCGCAAGTGCTGGAGATCGCGAGTTGCACCGACCCCGGCATGGTTCGCTCGCATAACGAGGACTCGATCGCGACCGACGCGGACCACGGTCTGGCGGTGCTCGCCGACGGCATGGGCGGCTACAACGCCGGCGAAGTGGCGAGCGGCATGGCGACCAGCGTGATCGTGAACGAGATGCGCCAGGTGCTCGCCAGCGCGCAGCCCAACCAGATCGATCCGCGAACCAACCAGACCATCGCGGCGCGGCTGCTGCGCGAGCAGGTGCTGCGCGCCAACAGCTCGATCTATCAGGCAGCGCAGAACCAGCCTCAGTACGCCGGCATGGGGACCACGCTGGTGGCATCGCTCTTCTACGACAACCGCGTGCTGGTGGCGCATCTCGGCGACTCGCGCCTGTATCTGCTGCGCGACGGCGTGCTTAGCCAAGTGACGCGCGATCATTCGCTGCTGCAGGAGCAGATCGATTCTGGCCTGCTCACGCTCGAGCAGGCGAAGAACGCGCAGCACAAGAACCTCGTCACCAAGGCGCTCGGCATCGATCCGAGCGTCGAGCCCGAGATCCACGAGTATCCGACGCGGCCGGGCGATATCTATCTCCTGTGCTCCGACGGACTGTGCGACATGGTCGACGACGACGAGATCGGCGCGACGTTGCGCGCGCTCGGCGGAAACCTCAAGCTCGCCGCGCAGCAGCTCGTGCAGATGGCCAACGACAACGGCGGGCGCGACAACGTTTCGGTTATACTGGTCCGTGTCCTGCGGGAATATCCGGGCGCCCGCGGCGTGATAGCCAAGGTGTTCGCGTGGTTAAAATAACTACTTCCCCCAGGGGAACGCTATGGCGAAACTGATCCTCAGCATGGATGGACTGGTGCTCAAGGAGATCCCCTTGACCAAGGAGCGCACCACCATCGGCCGCAAGCCCCATAACGACATCCAGATCGACAACCTCGCGGTGAGCGGCGAGCACGCCGTCATCGTCACGATCCTGAACGATTCCTTCCTCGAGGACCTCGGCAGCACCAACGGCACCGTGGTCAACGGCAATCCGGTCAAGAAGCACTTCCTGCAGAACAACGACGTCATCGAGCTCGGCAAGTACAAGCTCAAGTTCATCGGCGAGGCGAGCGGCGCTTCGGCGGGCGGCGACAAGGCCGATTTCGAGAAGACCATGGTGCTGCGTCCGGCGTCGGCGCGCCAGACCGGCGGCGAGGCGCTGCGATCGGGCCCCGGCGCGCCGCGCGCCGCGGCGATGCCGCAGGCCGCCACCGCGGTGGCGGGAATCGCCGACGCCACGAAGACCGTGCCGCCGGCGCCGCCGCCGGCCGCGCCGCGGCCGGCGGGCCAGCCGCTCGGCGCGATCCAGCTTCTCTCCGGCGCGAACGCCGGCAAGGAGCTCGAGCTCACCAAGCCGCTCACCACCCTCGGCAAACCCGGCGTGCAGGTGGCGGTTCTCACGCGCCGGCCGCAGGGCTACTTCATTACCCACGTCGAGGGCGCGGCGCGCCCCAACGTGAACGGCCAGCAGATCGGCCCGGCGCCGCACGCGCTCAAGGACCACGACGTGATCGAGCTCGCGGGCGTCAAGATGGAATTCTTCCTTAAGGCTTGAGCCCCTGAGACAGCACCTGGCACGGATCGCGATGGGCCTCGCGATCGTGCTGTTGTTCGTCATGCACGCAGCGCAAAAGTACCCGACCGGCGACGGCAGGCTGCCGTTCCTCACGCAGCTCGACAACATCCTCTACGACACCAGGCTCAATCTCTCCATGCCGCGCGGCATCGATCCGAGCGTGGTGGTCCTCGATATCGACGAGAGGAGCCTGGGCGAGATCGGCCACTGGCCCTGGAGCCGCAATCTGATGGCCGAGCTGATCACGAAGCTGTTCGAGCGCTACGGCGTCGCGGTGCTCGCCTTCGACATCGTCTGGGCCGAGCGCGACACGAGCTCGGGCATCGACACGCTCGACGCGTTGGCGCAGAAGGACCTGAAGCAGGTGTCGGGCTTCCAGGAAGCCTACAAGTCGCTGCGGCCGGCCCTGGACAACGACGAGCTGTTCGCCAAGGCGATGCACGCACGGCCGGTGGTGCTGGGTTACTACTTCAGCAATGAAGAGCGCGCGGCTCGCGTCAACGCGATCCCCGAGCCGGTACTGCCGCGCGGCAGCTTTGCCGGTCGCGCCACTCGTATCACCAGCTGGTCCGGCTATACCGGCAACCTGGCGGCATACCAGAAGAACGCCGCGTCTGCCGGGCACTTCAATCCGCTGGTGGACGACGACGGCGTGACGCGGCGCGTGCCGATGCTGCTGGAATTCGAAGGCGCCTACTACGAGTCGTTGTCGCTCGCGGTTGTGCGCACGTACATCGCGCTACACGACAACGGCAGGTTCCCCGCGGTCGAGCCGGGCTATCCGCAGGTGGGCGCGCGCGCGGACGCCGCGCCGGAATGGCTCAAGGTCGGACCGCTGCGCATTCCGGTCGACGAACGGGCGGCCGTGCTCATCCCCTATAGGGGCAACAAGCACAGCTTCCCGTACATCGCGCTCGCCGACGTGGTGAAGGACCGGGTCGAGCCGGCGGCGCTGAAGGGCAAGATCGTGCTCGTCGGCGCGAGCGCGCACGGGCTGTACGACCTGCGCTCGACTCCCGTGGGCAGCGTGTTTCCGGGAGTGGAGATCCACGCCAACCTCGTCGCCGGCATGCTCGGCAGCACGATCAAGGAACAGCCGGCGTTCATGGCGATTGCGGAGCTGGTCCTGCTGCTGGTGGGCGGCGTGACGCTCGCGCTCCTGATTCCGCTGCTGTCGGCGTTGTGGGCGACGCTCGCCGCCGCCGCGGGCATCGCGCTGATCGCGCTGTTCAATCTTGCGGTCTGGACGCACGGGTACTCGCTGCCGCTCGCCGCGTCAGTAGCCATGACCGCGGTGCTCTATGTGATGAACATGGCCTACGGCTATTTCGTCGAATCGCGCTCCAAGCGCCAGTTCACCGAGCTTTTCGGCCAGTACGTGCCGCCGGAGCTGGTCGACCGCATGGCAGCCGATCCGGCCAAGTACACCATGGCGCCGAGGAGCGCCGAGCTCACCATCCTGTTCGCCGACGTGCGCCGCTTCACCGGCATCTCCGAGGCGCTCAAGCCCGAGGAGCTGCGCGAGTACATCAACGAGTACCTCACCGCCATGAGCTCGATCATCCGCAGCCGCTATCGCGGCACGCTCGACAAGTACATCGGCGACGCGGTCATGGCGTTCTGGGGCGCGCCGGTCGAGGACCCCCAGCATGCAAGAAACGCGGTGCTCGCGGGGCTCGACATGCAGAAGGACTGCGAGCTTCTGAACCAGAAGTTCGCGGCGCGCGGCTGGCCGGCGTTGCAGATCGGCATCGGCATCAATTCGGGCACGGTGCGGGTCGGGGACATGGGCTCGCAGGTGCGCCGCGCCTACACCGCGATGGGCGACGCCGTGAACGTCGCCTCGCGCGTCGAGGGCAGCACCAAGAGCTACGCCGTCGGCATCCTGGTCGGCGAGCCCACGCGCCGCCGCGTCGCGGACGTGGTGTTTCGCGAAGTCGACCGCATCCGAGTCAAGGGCAGGGACGAGGCGGTCACGGTCTACGAGCCCCTCGGGCTCGAGCCCGATCTCGGCGAAACCGTGCGGCGCGAGCTGGAACTGTGGAATTCAACCTTGCGCGCCTACCGCGCTCGGCAGTGGGATGATGCCGAGACCGGACTCGGGAGCCTCGCCCGCATGAATCCCACCTGCGGCCTGTACCGCGTGTACGCCGCGATCGTGGCCGAAAAGCGCCGCAACCCGCCGCCGCCCGAATGGGACGGCGTGACGGCGTTCGACGAAAAATAGGGAAGGCACGGGCCATGCGCTTGCGCGTGCTGGGCTGCTCGGGAGGAATCGGCGGACGCCACCTGCGCACCACCTCGTTCCTGGTCGACAGCGACATCCTGATCGACGCCGGCACCGGGGTGGGCGACCTCACCCTGGCGGAGCTCTCCCAGATCGACCACATCTTCGTGACCCACTCGCACCTGGACCACGTCGCCTCGATCCCGTTCCTGGTCGACACGATCGGCGGCATGCGCACCAAGCCGATCGAGGTCTACACGCAGCGCGCCACCATCGAGATCCTGAAGAACCATCTCTTCAACTGGGCGATCTGGCCCGACTTCACCGAGATTCCGACCGCCGAGTCGCCCTTCCTGCGCTACCAGGAGATACAGGTGGGCACCGCCATGTCGCTGGGCGGGCGCGAGATCACGCCGCTGCCGGCGCGCCACACGGTGCCGGCGGTGGGCTACCACCTCGACAGCGGCCAGGCGAGCCTAGTCTTCACCGGCGACACCGGCCAGAACGACGCGCTCTGGCGCGTGGTGAACCGCATCGGCAACCTCAAGTTCCTGATCATCGAGACGGCATTCTCGAACAAGGAGCGCCACCTCGCCGAGATCTCGCGCCATCTCTGTCCCATGACGCTCGCGGAG
>DASYPG010000290.1:0-5317 GCA_036006885.1 Burkholderiales bacterium
GTGACCGTCGAGATCCAGCGCGAGAAGGCCTCCGCCCTCGGCGTCTCGGCGCAGCAGATCGAGATGGCGCTCAACAACGCCTACGGCGCGCGCCAGGTCTCGACCATCTACACCGCCACCAATCAGTACTGGGTGATTCTCGAGCTCGCGCAGCGCTACCAGACCGACCCCTCGGTGCTGCCGATGCTTTACGTGCGCTCCACCAACGGCGCGCTGGTACCCCTGAGCGCCGTGGCCAACCTCCAGTACGGGGTCGGTCCATCGCAGGTAACGCACGTCGGCCAGCTCACCGCGGTGACCCTGTCGTTCGACCTGCGCCCCGGCGTCGCGCTGTCCGAGGCGATCGCGCAGGTCCAGGCCGCAACGCGCCAGATGCAGCTTCCGGCGACGCTCACCGGCAGCTTCTCGGGAACGGCGCAGGCCTATCAGAGCTCGCTGCAGGGCATGGGCATCCTGCTCGTGCTGTCGATCCTCGTCATCTACCTTGTGCTCGGGATCCTCTACGAGAGCTTCATCCACCCGCTCACGATTCTCTCCGGCCTGCCGACCGCGGGCCTGGGGGCGCTGCTCACGCTGATGGCTTTCGGCATCGAGCTCAACATGTACGCCTTCGTCGGCATCATCATGCTGGTCGGCATCGTGAAGAAGAATGCGATCATGATGATCGACTTCGCCATCGAGGCGCAGCGAAGCGGCGGCATGGCGCCGCACGAGGCGATCCTCCAGGCGGGCCTCACGCGCTTCCGGCCCATCATGATGACCACGATGGCGGCGCTGATGGGGAGCCTGCCGATCGCCATCGGCTTCGGCGCCGGCGGCGGCGCGCGCCAGCCGCTCGGCCTCGCGGTGGTCGGCGGCCTGCTGCTGTCGCAGGTGCTGACCCTCTACATCACGCCGGTGATCTACCTCTATTTCGAGCGGCTGCAGGTTTGGCTGGCCAGGAGCAATCCACCCGAGGTCCGCGAAGGTGCCGCCCAGCCAAGAAGCACGTAGCCTCGCGGTGTTCTGCGACTTCGAGAACATCGCGCTCGGCGTGCGCGAGGCGAAATACGCCCAGTTCGACATGGAGAAAGTGCTCGAGCGCCTGCTCGCCAAGGGCTCGATCGTGGTGAAGAAGGCCTACTGCGACTGGGAGCGCTACAAGGAGTTCAAGGCCACGATGCACGGGGCGTCGTTCGAGCTGATCGAGATCCCGCACGTGCGCCAGTCCGGCAAGAACTCGGCCGACATCCGCATGGTGGTCGACGCGCTCGACCTCTGCTATACCAAGGGCCACGTCGACACCTTCGTCATCGTGAGCGGCGACTCCGACTTCTCGCCGCTGGTGTCCAAGCTGCGCGAGAACGCGAAGCTCGTGATCGGGGTCGGGGTGAAGAACTCGAGCTCGGATCTGCTCATCAACAATTGCGACGAGTTCATCTTCTACGACGACCTGGTGCGCGCCGAGGATCAGAAGCGCCGCGCGGCGAAGAAGCGCCGCGAGTCGACCGCGGGCGGCGGCGAGGACAAGGACAAGAAGCAGGAAGCCTTCGATCTGCTCGTCGAAACGCTGAACGCGCTCATCGCCGAGCGCGGCGAGGGCGAGCGCATCTGGGGCTCCATGGTGAAGCAGGCGCTCAAGCGCCGTAAGCCCGGCTTCAACGAATCCTATTACGGCTTCCGCACCTTCTCCGACCTCCTCGAGGAAGCCGAGAAGAAGGCGCTCATCAAGCTTGAGCCGGACGAGAAGTCGGGCGGACACATCCTGCTCCCGGCCCACTAAGGCCGCCCTCGCCGCCGCGGCGGGAAAGGGCATCCGCGACGTCGTCGCGCCGGGACTGGAGGTGCTGTTCGTCGGCATCAACCCCGGCCTCTACTCGGCAGCGACCGGACATCACTTCGCCCGGCCGGGTAACCGGTTCTGGCCCGCGCTGCATGCCGCCGGGTTTACTCCTCGCCTGCTGCATCCTTCGGAGCAGCGAGAGCTCTTGAAGGCAGGCTTCGGCATCACCAACCTGGTGAACCGCGGCACCGCCACGGCCGACGAGCTCGATCCGGCGGAGCTTGTCGCCGGACGCGGGCGCCTCGCCGCCAAGGTCCGCCGCTACCGGCCGAGGACCGTCGCCTTTCTCGGCGTAGGCGCCTACTGCCATGCCTTTTCCCTCAGGCAGGCGCCCATCGGACATCAGCCAGAGACCTTCGAGGGTGCCGAGGTCTGGGTGCTGCCCAATCCGAGCGGCCTGAACGCGAACTATCAACTTCCGGAGCTCGTCAAACTGTTCCGGTCTTTGAGGAAATCATGGCAACCACGCTCGACAAGCCCCTGAAGCGCGAGATCGAAGTCGCCGGCAAGCCCTACATGCTCACGATCGCGCCGGCGGGACTGAAACTCGTGCCAAAGGGGCAAGCGCAAGGGCCACGAACTCACTTGGGAGGCGCTCGTCAGCGGCGAAGCCGCGCTCGCCGCCGCGCTCAATGCTTCGCTCCAGCGCTAAGAAGCGCGCTTCAGCGCTAGGGCCACCACTGCAGTAGCTGCGGCAAGCTCAAGCGTGTCGAGCACCGTGTCGCACTCGGCGCACCAGCGCACGATCAGCCGCCACAGGTCTGCCTGCGCGGCGACGGTGGCGAGATCCTGCAGGTCGAGAAAAGACATCGCATGCGGCGATGCATCAAACGTGCCAGTCGTTAAGCGATTGATTATAAAAAGACAGATGCTAAAAGCTCACCATCGCGGTGCACCGCACGGCGTTGCGCGCACCGGGCGGGTGCCCGGTCAGTAGGTCTTGTACGGCAGGAACTTGCCCGAGAGCTCGACGCGAACCCGGTCGCCCTTCTCGTTCGGCTCGCGCGCGATGTCGAGCGAAAAGTCGATCGCGCTCATGATGCCGTCGCCGAATTCCTCGTGGATCAGCTCCTTGATCGTCGTGCCGTAGACGTTGACGATCTCGTACCACCGATAGATGAGCGGGTCGGTCGGTATCGCAGTCGGCAAGGAGCCCTTGTACGGCACCGTCTGCAGAAGAAGCACGGCTTCCTCGGGTAGCTCGAACAGGCGCCCCACCGTCTCGGCCTGCTTCCTGGTCATCTGCATCTGGCCCAGGCACGCCGCGGTCGTCCACTCCTTGGACTGGCCGACCTTCTGGGCCACCTCGGACCACTTCATGCCCTTTTTCAGCCTGCGAAAGGCGATGAGATCGGTCACGTCTTCGCGCTTCATCGGCTTCATCAGCGCGCTGATGTCGGGATCGCGTTTCAAGTTCTCCTCCTATCTCAGGTTGACGACCTTGGCTCAGTCCGCGCCCTGGATAGCGCTTGGCGCGACGGCTTCCCTGAAACCGGCTAGGGATTGAGCTGCTGGTAGACGCTGTTGGCGACCTTGAAGAGCTCGTCCTTGGTGATGTCGCCGGACGAAAGCGCGTAGCCCATCTTGCGATCGACCCAGTAGAACACGCGTACTTTGCCCTCTTCGGCGTAGCGGAACGCAGTCTCCCGGTTGCCGGCGACGTCGGTGCGCACGTACAGCGTGATGCGCGCCCCCTTCTGCGTCTGATACATGAAGTGCGCGACCGGGCCGGTGTCGCCGGGCAGGAGGCGACCACCCACCAGGCTGTAGCCGGCGTCTTCCAGCTGCGGCGCGCGCAGCGACGCGCCGAGCCGCTTCGAGAGCCACGCGACGAGGTGCGCCTCCTGGTCCGCAGTGACTTCGACCGGATGGCGCACTTCGGGCGAATAGGTCGCGTGCGCGATCGCCGCGCGTCGCGCCATCGCGGCGCCCATGTCCGAAGCCGCGGGGTTCGGGCGCGACTCGTGCAACTCCCAGCCGGCGAGCCCGCCGATCAGGAAGCCGATCATCGTCCAGCCTGCCACGAGCGCATGGCGCTTCCACTGAACGCGCTTGCGCAGGAATCGCGGCGGGAGCGTCTCGGTGATGACCGGGTCGTAGATGCCGCGCAGCTCCTTGGCGATCTTGCGATAGTCGCCGATGCGCTCGGCCTCTTCGGGACGCGTCGCCAGCCACGCCTCGACCGCCGCGCGGCGCTTGGGCTCGAGCCTGCCATCTGCGTAAGCCTGGAGCTCGCTCTCGGTAATGGGCGCTTCGCTCATTTCACCAGTTTCAGTTTCGCCGCTGCGGCCGACTCGCCCAGCATCATCGTGCGGAGCTTCTCTCGCGCCCGCGAAAGCCGCGACATCACGGTGCCGATCGGCACATCGAGCGTGCGCGCCACTTCCTCGTAGCTCATTTCCTCGAGCGTGACGAGAAGCAGCACCGCGCGCTGCTCGGCCGGCAGGCGCGCGATCGACCGGTCGAGATCGCGCACCAGCAGGGCATCGCCCTGCGCCGGGCGCTGCGCGAGCTCCGGCATCTCGTCGTCGATGAGGTCGGTTGGGCGCGCGGCGCGCACGCGGTTTACGTGGACGTTGTGCATGACCGTAAAAAGCCACGCCCTCAGGTCGGTCCCGCGACGATACAGATGCAGCTTCGCCCAGGCACGCTCGAGCGTGTCCTGCACCAGATCATCGGCCGTGGCTCGATCACCCACGAGCGCCCGGGCGTAGCGTCGTAGCCGCGGGATCAAGTCGACTAGGCGCTGGGCTTCGTTCATAGCGGGAACAGGGGTGGGAAGTCCCCTATTCCACGCTATTTCGGCTCATCCGGCAATGGTGGGAGCGAGCGCAGGTAGGCGATCACCGCGTCGAGGTCGGCGGGGGTGAGCTGGCTCGTGGTGTTGCGCACCACCTCGCCCATCGCCTCGGCGGCCACGTCTCCGTCCGGCGTCATGCCGGTCTGGAGAAAGTCCTTCACCTCGGCGTCGCTCTTTTTCTTGAGGCGCGTGGGCGTGAGGTTCTGCGCGCCGGTTCCTTTCCCCAGCTTCGCGCCGGCGAGATGGCGGCTGCGCTTCGGGCCGCCGAGGAAATTGCGCGGGGTATGGCATTCGCCGCAGTGGCCGAGCGCGTTCACCAGGTAGCTGCCTCGGTTCACCACGGCGCTCGCCGACGGATCGGGCGTGAACGGTCCCGAGTTGAAGAAGAGCAGTTTCCACACCCACATCAGCCAGCGCCAGCCGAAGGGAAACTTGAGGTTGTGCGGTTCGCTCGCGCGGTTGCTCGGCGGCAGCGTGCGCAGGTAGGCCCAAAGGTCGCGCAGATCCTGATCGTTGATGCGCGTGAAAGACGGATACGGAAACGCCGGGAAGTAATTCGCCCCGTCGGGCCTGCGGCCTTCGCGCATGGCGCGGACGAAGTCCTGCTCGCTCCAGCGCCCGATGCCGGCCTGCGGGTGCGGCGTGATATTGGGACCGTAGAAGATGCCGAAGGGCGTCTTGAGGGCCCGGCCTCC
>DASYPG010000291.1:0-2982 GCA_036006885.1 Burkholderiales bacterium
ACATCACGCGCTTCATGCCGTACGGGCTCCGCTACAACACCACGTCGATGCTGCAGATTCACATGGAGCTCGAGGAATCGGCAGCGATGTGCGGCGCCTCGTGGACGACGACGTTCCGGCGGATCGTGCTGCCGCTGCTGAAGCCTGGCCTCGTCGCCGGCTGGATTTACGTGATGATCGTCTCGATCCGCGAGCTCTCGACGTCGATCCTGCTCTACAGCCCCGGCACGGAAGTCGTGTCGGTGATGATCTGGGAGCTGTGGGAGAACGGGCAGTACGTGGAGCTGTCCGCGCTGGGCGTGCTCTTCATCCTGGCGCTGTTCGTCCTGGTGATGGCCGCGCAGTGGCTGGGCGGCAAGTTCGGCGTCAGGGAGTAGGCGCATGCTGAAAGTCGAGGGTCTGCACACCGAGTATCCGAACGAGCGCGGCGAGATCGTCAAAGCCGCGCAGGACGTCAGCTTCGAGGTCCCCGAAGGCAAGCTGTTCACGCTGCTCGGGCCCAGCGGCTGCGGCAAGACCACGACGCTGCGCTCGATCGCGGGCCTGGAGCGGCCGCGCTCAGGCGAGATCAGCGTCGGCGACCGCGTCGTCTACTCGGGAAGCCGCGGGATATTCGTCGCGCCCAACCGGCGCGGCTTCGGCATGGTGTTCCAGTCCTACGCGATCTGGCCGCACATGAGCGTTTTCCAGAACGCGGCCTTTCCGCTCGAGGTCGGGGCGCGCCGCTACAGCCGGAGCGAGATCCGCGACAAGGTGGCGCGCGTCCTGAGCGCGGTGCAGCTCGATGCCTACGCGGACCGCGAGGCGACCAAGCTCTCGGGCGGCCAGCAGCAGCGCCTCGCGCTCGCGCGCGCCCTGGTGATGGAGCCGCCGCTGCTGCTCCTCGACGAGCCGCTCTCCAACCTCGACGCGAAGCTGCGCGAGCGCATGCGCTTCGAGCTGAAGCGCCTGCAGCGCGACCTCGGCATCACCACGGTCTACGTCACCCACGACCAGAGCGAGGCGCTCGCGCTGTCGCATTCCATCGCGGTCATGAACGGGGGCCGGATCCAGCAGACCGGCGCGCCGCGCGAGATCTACGAGCGGCCGGCGAACCAGTTCGTCGCCGACTTCATCGGCACGACCAACTTCCTGCGCGCCACGGTGCAGGGGCGCGACTCTGCCGCCGGCTTCTACCGCGTCGCTTCCGAGATCGGCGGACTGAGGGTGCGCGCCGTCGAAGCGCTTGAGACGGGCATGGCGGTGGTCGTCTCGGTGCGCCCCGAGGACATCCAGCTCAGCGAGACCCGCCCCGACGCCGGCGCCAACGTGCTGGAGGGCACCGTCGATACCAAAGTGTTCCTCGGCGAATCGGTCGACTTCCAGGTGAAGGTGAGGGAACGGACCATCCTTTCGCGCGCCCATCCCTCCCTCGGCACCAAGGTGGGGCAGCCGATCCACATGTCGCTCGACCCGGAGAAATGCGTGGCATTGAAGGAAACTCCCGAATGACCGACCGGAAGACGCCGCAGCGCTGGAGCTCCGACGTCATCGTCGACCTTCTGCACCGGTACGAGCTGCCGTACGCGGCGCTCAACCCGGGCGCGAGCTATCGCGGCCTGCACGACTCGATGGTGAATTACGGCGGTAACAAGCCGGTCATGATGCTGTGCCAGCACGAGGAGACCGCGGTGCAGATCGCGCACGGCTACGCCAAGGCGAGCGGCAAGCCGATGGTCGCGATCCTGCACAACCTGGTCGGCCTGCTGCACGCCAACATGGCGATCTACTACGCCTACGCCGACCGCGCGCCGGTGTTCGTCATCGGGGCCACCGGCCCGATGGACGAGACCAAGCGCCGCCCGCGCATCGACTGGATCCATACCGCGCTGGTGCAGGGCGAGGCGGTGCGCGCCTACACCAAGTGGGACTACCAGCCGACGGTGATCGGCGGCGTGCCCGAATCGTTCGCGCGCGCCTATTCGGTGATGATGACCGAGCCGCGCGGGCCGATCTACATGTGCTACGACGCCTGGCTCCAGGAGCAGCCGCTCGAGCAGGAAGTGCCTTTTCCTCCACTGCAAGCGGCCAAGGTCCCTGCAAAGATCGCCCCTGATCCCGAGGCTTTGAAACGGGTTTCAGAGGAACTTCTGAAAGCAAAGCGCCCGGTGATCCTCGCGGAATTCGTCGGACGCGAGCCCGAGGGCTTTCACGCCCTGGTGGAGCTCGCCGAGGCGCTCGGCGCGCCGGTCTACGACGTGAACAGCCGCCTCAACTTTCCGAGCCGCCACCCGCTCAACCTGAGCATGGTGAAGGACGTCTTCGCCGACGCGGACCTCGTGCTGTGCCTCGACACGCGCGACTGGGAGCGCGCCACTACCCGGCTCGTCAGCGCCACGCGTGAGGTGAGCTCGATCGTTCCCGCCGGGAGCAAGTGGATCGACATCGGCTTCGGCGATCTCGAGATCTCGAGCTGGGCGATGGACTACCAGCGCCTCGCGCACGCCGACCTGCGCATCCTCGCCGACACGACGCTCGCCATTCCCGCGCTGACGGCCTTGATCAAGCCGAAGATTTCAAGAAATGAAAATCGATTGAAGGCTATCGCCGCACTGCGGACATCGGCGTACGCACGCTGGGAGAAGGAAGCGAAAGAAGACTGGGACGCGAGCCCGATCACGCTGCCGCGTCTCGCCACCGAGGTCTGGAACGCGATCAAGGACGAAGACTGGGTCCTGAGCGCCAATACGCTGGAGGAGTGGACGCGCAAGATCTGGGATTTCGACCGGCCGTACCGGCATCCGGGCAAGTCGCTCGGCACCGCGACGCAGATCGGGATCTCGCTCGGCGTGGCGCTCGCGCACCGCGACGCCGGACGTTTGGTCGTCGACCTGCAGCCCGACGGTGACCTCATGTTCGACGCCGGCGCCCTGTGGGTCGCGGCCAAGCACCGCATCCCGCTCCTCGTCGTCATGTACAACAACCGGGCCTACTACAACGACT
>DASYPG010000292.1:0-3378 GCA_036006885.1 Burkholderiales bacterium
GTGGCGATGCGCTCCGAGATCAAGGCGCTGCACCAGCGCCTGAAGACCACCACGGTGTACGTGACCCATGACCAGGTCGAGGCGATGACCATGGCCGACCGCATCGCGGTGATGAACGAGGGCCGCATCGAGCAGCTCGGCGAGCCGCTCGAGCTGTACGACCGGCCGGCGAATCTTTTCGTGGCGCAGTTCATCGGCTCGCCCGCCATGAACGTCCTTGAGGGTTTGTATCGCGATAGCTTTATTGAAGCTCTGGGGGCGCGCTGGCCCGTTTCCGGCGCCCGTGCCGCCGACGGGCAGCGGGTGAAGTACGGCATCCGGCCGGAGCACATCGATCTCGCCGCCGCCGGCATCGCCGCCGAGGTGGTGGTGGTCGAGCCCATGGGCGCCGAGACCGAGCTTCTCGTGAAGGTCGGCGACCAGGCCGCGGGAGGACAGATGCTTACGCTCATGACTCATGGCCGCTCGAGCATCGGGCCGGGCGAGCGCGCGTTCCTCGCGCCGCGCCTCGAGCACGTGCACCTCTTCGACGCCACCACCGGCGCGCGCCTCTAGTAGAATCGATCCTTCGAGCCCCAAATTTCCTCATGGCGGAAAAAAGCGACTGGCAGTTCCCGGTGGAGATGCGCCCGCGTCCTGAGGACTGGCGCTTCGACCTCGATGGAGCGCTCGACGCGGTAGTGCAGCTGCGCGCGGAGATTCCGGAGGACGCCTTCACCGCGCAGATCCTGGGCACCGAGCGGGTCGGGAACGGCGTCGTGATTCGCGACGACGGCCTGGTCCTCACCATCGGCTACCTCATCACGGAGGCGAGCACCATCTGGCTCACGACCAACAAGGGCGTCGTGGTGCCGGCGTTTCCCCTCGCCTATGACCAGACCACCGGGTTCGGACTGGTCCAGCCGCTCGCGAAGCTCGGCGGCGTGCGGCCGCTCGCGCGCGGCTCCGCGAGCGCGTGCCGCATCGGCGAGAACGTGGTGCTCTCCGGCCACGGCGGCCGGGCGCGCGCCCTGCGCGCCACGGTGTTCGCCAAGCGCGAGTTCGCCGGCTACTGGGAGTACGTGCTCGACGAAGCGATCTACACCGCCCCGGCGCACCCCCAGTGGGGCGGCGCCGCGGCGATCGGCTCCGACGGCAGGCTCCTCGCCATCGGCTCGCTGCTGGTGCAGGAGAAAGTCGACGGCGGCATGCTGCAGGGAAACATGCTCGTGCCGATCGACTACCTCGAGCCCATCTTCGACGACATGTTGAAGCTCGGCCGGCCCCGGCGCGAGGCGCGCCCCTGGCTCGGCATGTACACCACCGAGGCCGGGCCGAAGCTCGTCGTGGCGGGAATCGGATCGGGCACGCCGGCCGATCGCGCGGGCGTGAAGGTGGGCGACATCGTAGTCGAGGTGGCCGGCGAGAAGCCCGCCGGGCTCGCCGATCTGTGGCGGCGCATCTGGCGCCTCGGTCCCGCCGGCGCCCTCGTTCCCCTCAAGGTCCTGCGCAAGTCCGCGCTGGTCGACCTGGCGGTGCACTCCGGCGACCGCAACGACTTCCTCAAGAAACCCCACCTGCACTAATTCGGGGTCAGAGCCCGATCCCGTTTGTGCGTACGCAAGAGCAAGATCGGGCTCTGACCCCGAATTAGGACTCCACGGCGTAAACCGCATTAGGTGACAGCGCCCGTGGACCGGGTTTGCCCGGCTCCATTTTCCATCCGAGAGGCTCAAGAACACTCGCCTTAAAGGCGTCACTGGCTAGCGGATAGCCCGCGTTCGTGGCGTCCCGGATGTTCTGTACGAGCACGGCATCCAAGCTTTCGTCGAAGAGTCGGCGGTAAGCCGCGTACCGCTGGGCTGGATCGAGTCCGAGTGCCTCGATATCGGGATGAGGCGTAAGCAAGGGATCCGACCGCATACCGGTATTCGCGGCGTGGCTGGACCACAAGTACCCGCTCGGATGGTCAACCATTACAGCCCGCACCGGATTGAGTTCGATATACCGATGGCATGCGAGAACGTAGTGGGTCGATTCGGCCACGCATGAGCGAAACCGTCCTTCCCACAGCGTTCCCGTGCGCTCGTGCTGTCGATTGAAGTACTGCACGTAACGCTGGCCGAGGTCGCGCATCAGCCCGGTGCATGCTTCGGCCCCCGACGGGGTCAGGAGCAGATGCACGTGGTTTGTCATGAGGCAGTATGCGTGCACCGCACAGTCGTACTTATTGGACAGTTGGCGCAGGTGCGCCAGGTAAACAAGGTGATCACTGTCGCCACGAAAGCAGGCATTGCGGTTGTTACCGCGCTGAATGATATGCACGGCCACTCCGGGCAAGATCAGACGCAACGATCTCGGCATGGACGTAACTAACGACTACTCAGTCACGTGCGTTGACGAGATCGGGCTCTGACCCCGAATTAGAACTGCAGGCGCTGGACGGCTTTCCAGTCGACGAATTTCTCGAGGTCGGCGTCGTTCGGGAGCTCGATCTTGCCGCCGCGGATCTGCGGGCTGAGGCGCGTGACCTGCGACTTGAGCAGCATGAAGAAGGAATGCGACGCGGGAATGCGGCGAGGGTTCTTCACGGCCGCCGCGTGCTGAAGCGAGATGAGCGTGCCGAGCGCGCTTTCGTAGTACACCGCGACCGCGAGGCGCGCGTGGCCGCCTGCGGCTACGCTCTCGATCGCGCGGGCCTCGCTGAACCCGATGCGCGCGGGCTTCGCCGCCAGCGCGCGCGCGCCGCGGCCCACGTAAAGGCGCGCGTCGTCGGCCGAAGCGCAGGACAGGTCGACGAGGATCGGCAAGCCGCAGTCGCGCTGGAGCGCCGAGTAGGCGGCGTCCGGAGCGAGCGGACACGGGTCCTCGGCCACGGTCACGCCCGCGTGCGCCAGCGTGTGCACGTACTCGAGCGCCTCCTCGCGCGCGTAGCTGCCGTTGGCGTCGACCATGAGCTCGACGGTGTTGCCGACGGCCGCGCGGACCTCCGCGAGCATGCGCGCGTCAGCCTCCCAGCCCTGCCCGCCCTGAAGCTTGAGCGTACGCACGCCGTGCTTGTCGCAAGCCTCGGCGGCCTCCGCCGCCATGCGCGCGGGGCTCTGGCGCGTCACCATCCAGCACATCTCGACCTCGCGGCTGCCGCCCCATAGCGCCCACAGCGGCATTCCTTTCGCCGCGGCCCGCAAGGTCCAGCACGCGTTGTCGACCAGCGCCTTGGCGAGCCGGTTCTCGGGAATCCGCGCGAGCGCCGTGCTGACCGCCTTCGCGTCCGCCAGGTCGACCTTGCGAAGCTGGGGCAAAATGACGTCCTCGAGCGCGACCGCGAGCGAGCGCGGCGAATAGCCGGTGCGCGTGGGCTTGATGACGCCCTCGGCGATGCCGGCGGCGCCGCTGTCG
>DASYPG010000293.1:0-11669 GCA_036006885.1 Burkholderiales bacterium
TTGATCGTGGCGAGCGCGTCGATGAAGAAATTGACCGTCGAGCCCGAGCCAACCCCGACGACCTTGTCTTCCACCACGTACTTCAGCGCCGCCTTCGCGACCAGTTCCTTCAGCGAATTCTGATTCACGTCTTCGTTTTACTTTTTTCGCTGCGGCGGAAGGTCCGTGCAGACGCCCTCGAAGGCCTCGGCGGCCATGCCGACCGATTCGCCCAGTGTGGGATGCGGATGGATGGTCTTGCCGATGTCGGTCGCGTCGGCGCCCATCTCGACCGCGAGCGCGAGCTCGCTGATCAGATCGCCCGCGCCGGTGCCGACGATTCCGCCGCCCACGATGCGGTGGTTGTCGGCGTCGAAAATGAGCTTGGTGAAGCCCTCGTCGCGCGCGTTGGCGATGGCGCGTCCGGAAGCCACCCACGGGAACTTCGCCACGCCGACCTTGGTGCCGTTCTTCTTCGCTTCGTCCTCGGTGAGGCCGACCCAGGCGATCTCCGGGTCGGTGAAGGCGACCGACGGGATGACGCGCGCGTCGAAATGCGATTTCTGACCCGCCGCAGCCTCGGCGGCGACGTGGCCTTCGTGCACCGCCTTGTGCGCGAGCATCGGGTTCTTCGTGATGTCGCCGATGGCGTAGATGTGGGCGACGTTGGTCCGCATCTGCGAATCGCTCTCGATGAAGCCGCGTTCGGTAACTGCAACGCCCGCCTTCTCGGCCCCGATCTTCTTGCCGTTCGGCACTCGGCCGACCGAGACGAGGATCATGTCGTAGGTCTTCGCTTCGGCACCTTCAAAGCTCACCTTCAACCCCTGAGACGAAGCGTCCACTTTCGTGGTCTTCGCCTTCAGCATGATGCGATCGAAGCGCGGCGCGTTGAACTTCTGCCACACCGCGACGAGATCGCGGTCGGCGCCGAGCATCAGACCGTCCATCATCTCCACGACGTCCAGGCGCGCGCCGAGCGTCGAGTACACCGAGCCCATCTCAAGGCCGATGATGCCGCCGCCGATCACCAGCATCTTCTTCGGCACGCTCTTCAGCTCCAGTGCGCCGGTCGAATCCACGATCCTTGGGTCCTCCGGAAGGAAAGCAAGCTTGGCGGCCTGCGAGCCCGCGGCGATGATCGCCGACGAGAAGCGGACCGTCTTCCTGCCCTCCTTGGTCTCCACCGTCAGGTGGTGCGCGTCGGAGAAGCTTCCCACACCGGTGACGACCGTAACCTTGCGCAGCTTCGCCATCGAGGCGAGCCCGCCGGTCAGCTTTGCAACCACCTTGTTCTTGAACTCGCGCAGCTTCGCGAGATCGAGCTTGGGCTCGCCGAACGCGACGCCGTGCGAAGCGAGCGCTCTTGCGGCGTCGATCACGGCCGCGGTGTGCAGCAGCGCCTTTGACGGGATGCAGCCCACGTTGAGGCACACGCCGCCGAGGGTCGTATAGCGCTCGACCAGCACCGTCTTCAGCCCGAGGTCGGCGGCGCGGAACGCCGCCGAGTAGCCTCCCGGCCCGGCGCCGAGCACCACCACGTCGCACTCCACGTCCGCCCCGGTCGAGGGGGCGGGCGAAGCCGTCCCGGGCGCCTCCGGGACCTTCGGCTTGGGGGGCGCCTCGGCTCTCGCTTCCTGCGATTCGAGCAGCAGGATCGGCGAGCCCTGCGAGACCTTGTCGCCGACCTTGATGCGCAGCTCCCTCACCACACCCGAATTCGGCGACGGGATCTCCATCGTCGCCTTGTCCGACTCCAGCGTGATGAGCGACTGCTCCTTGGAGACGGCGTCGCCGGGCTTCACCAGGACTTCGATGACCTCGACGCTCTTGAAATCCCCGATGTCGGGGACTCTGACCTCGGTGCCGGCGGCCATCTAGAGGATGAGCTTGCGGATGTCGGAGAGCACCGAGACCAGGAAGCTCGAGAAGCGCGCGGCGGTGGCGCCGTCGATCACGCGGTGATCGTAGGAGAGCGCAAGCGGCAGCATTAGCCTGGCGTTGAAAATATCCTTTCCCTTCTCATCCTTTCCCGCATAGACGGGTCGGTGTGCTCCCCGCGACACCCCGAGAATCGCCACCTCCGGCGCGTTGATGATCGGCGTGAACGCGGTGCCGCCGATGCCGCCCAGGCTCGAGATCGAGAACGTGCCGCCCTGCATGTCGCCCGGCTTGAGCTTGCCCTCGCGCGCGAGCTTGCTGATGTCGGCAAGCTCATGCGCCAGGTCGAACACCCCCTTGCGGTCGGCGTCGCGCACCACCGGCACCACCAGCCCGCCGGGCGTGTCGACCGCAACGCCCACGTGATAGTACTTCTTGACGATGATGTTCTCGCCCGACTTGTCGAGCGAGGAGTTGAACACCGGAAACTGCCGCAGCGAGGTGACGCAGGCCTTGATCATGAAGGCGAGCATCGTCAGCTTGAATCCCTTCTTCTCGGTCTCGGCGGTCTGGGCCTTGCGGAAGGCTTCGAGATCCGTGATGTCGGCTTCGTCGAACTGCGTGACGTGCGGAATCGAGATCCAGTTGCGGTGCAGGTACGGGCCCGACAGCTTCTGGATGCGCGAAAGCGGCTTCGTCTCCACCGGGCCGAACTTGGCGAAGTCGACATCCGGCCACGCTGGCAGGTTGAACGGCAGGGCGCCGCCGGCTTTCGCGGTTACTGGAGTAGGCGTTCTTGCCAGAGCGCCCTTCACGAACGCCTGCACGTCGGCGTGAAGAATCCGGCCCTTGGGTCCGCTGCCCTGGACCTGGTGCAGGTCCACGCCGAGCTCGCGCGCGAACTTGCGCACCGAAGGACTGGCGTGCGGCTTGGCGCCGAGTTCCTCCTGCGGCTCCCTCGGGACCGGCCGGGGTGAGGGCGCGGGCGCCGCTGCGGGTGTCGCTGGCCTGGAAGGCGCCCGCGCGGGTGCGGGCGTTGCTGAAGGCGCGCTCGCTGCCTTGGCTGGTGCCGCCGGCGCGCCACTCGCGCTTGCGGAAAGGACCAGGATGGGCGCGCCCTTCGACACCTTGTCGCCGACCTTGATCTTCAGCTCCTTCACCACGCCGGCGGAGGGCGAGGGAATCTCCATGGTGGCCTTGTCGGACTCGAGCGTGATGAGCGACTGCTCCTTCGCCACCGGATCCCCCGGTTTCACCAGCACTTCGATGACCTCGACTTCCTTGAAGTCGCCGATGTCGGGCACGGGAACCGTAGTCGAGCTGCCGTCGCCGCCTGGCCTCGCTTCCTGCCTCGCTTCCTGCTTCGTTTCCCTCTTGGGCTCGGGTTTGGGCTCCGCGCGCGGCTGAGGCTTCGCGGCATCGTCCTTCGCTTCGAGCTCCAGGATGGGCGAGCCCTTCGACACTTTGTCGCCCATCTTGATTTTGATCTCCCGCACCACGCCGGCGGTGGGCGACGGAATCTCCATCGTCGCCTTATCCGACTCGAGCGTGATGAGCGACTGCTCCTTGGTAACGGCGTCGCCTGGCTTGACGAGCACCTCGATAACCGCGACTTCCTTGAAATCTCCGATATCCGGGACCAGGACCTGGGTCATGAGGCGGTTCTATACCGTCGTCGGATCGGGCTTTTCAGGATCGATGCCGTATTTCTTGATCGCCTCGGCCACCTGCTTGGGCTTCACCTCGCCCTGATCGGCGAGCGACTTCAGCGCCGCCACCGCCACGAAGTGGCGATTGACCTCGAAGAAGTGACGCAGCCTGGCGCGCGAATCCGAGCGCCCGAAGCCGTCGGTGCCGAGCACTTTGTAGGAACGTCCTTGCGGCACGAAGGGCCGGATCTGCTCGGCGAAGCTCTTGATGTAGTCGCTCGCCGCGATCACCGGACCGGGCTTGTCCTGCAGGACCCTGCTCGCGTAGGGCACGCGCGGCTTCGCCTCCGGATGCAGCAGATTCCAGCGCTCCGCGGCGAGACCTTCCCGCCGCAGCTCGGTGAAGCTCGGCGCGCTCCAGACATCCGCGGCCACGTCCCAGTCGCTCTCGAGGAGCTGCGCCGCCGCCTCCACTTCGCGCAGGATGGTGCCGGAACCCAGCAGCTGAACCCGCGACTTGCTCTTCGATTTCGACGGCTTGAGCAGGTACAGCCCCTTGAGGATGCCCTCCTCGGCACCTTCGGGCATCGCCGGGTGCTCGTAGTTCTCGTTCATCAGGGTGATGTAGTAGTAGACATCCTCCTGGTTCGTCACCATGCGGCGCAAGCCGTCGTGGACGATCACCGCCACCTCGTAGCCGTAGGTCGGGTCATACGAGATGCAGTTGGGAATCACCGCCGATATGACGTGCGAGTGGCCGTCCTCGTGCTGCAGGCCCTCGCCGTTCAGCGTAGTGCGTCCGGCCGTCGCGCCGAGCAGGAACCCTCGGGCGCGCTGGTCCGCGGCTGCCCAGGCGAGGTCGCCGATGCGCTGCATGCCGAACATCGAATAGAAGATGTAGAACGGCACCGTCACCTGGTTGGAATGGCTGTAGGAGGTGGCGGCCGCGATCCACGACGAAAAAGCGCCCGCCTCGTTGATGCCCTCCTCGAGGATCTGACCCTGCTTGTCCTCGCGGTAGAACATCACCTGGTCCCTGTCGACCGGCTCGTACTTCTGGCCCTCGGAAGCGAAAATGGCGAGCTGCCGGAACATCCCCTCCATGCCAAAGGTACGCGCCTCGTCGGGCACGATGGGGACGATGCGCCTGCCGATCTCCTTGTCGCGCACCAGCGCGGTGAGGGCGCGCACGAACGCCATGGTGGTCGAGATCTCGCGCCCTTCGCCCGAGCCTTTCAGCACCTGCTCGAAGGCGCTCAACGGCGGGACCGCGGGCACGCTGTCGGCCTTGCGGCGCCGCTGCGGCAGGTAGCCGCCGAGGCTCTTCCTGCGCTCGTGCAGGTACTTCATCTCCGGCGAGTCATCGGGCGGGATGTAAAACGGCAGCTCGTCCAGCTTCTCGTCCGGGACCGGGATATTGAACTGGTCGCGCATCTCCCGGATGGTGGCGGTGTCGACCTTCTTCAGCTGGTGCGTCGGGTTCTTCGCCTGGCCCTGCTTGCCCAGGCCGTAGCCCTTGATGGTCTTGGCGAGGATCACCGTAGGCTGCCCCCTGTGCTTCACCGCCGCCGCGTAGGCCGCGTAGACCTTGTGCGGGTCGTGGCCGCCGCGGTTCAGCCGCCAGATGTCTTCGTCGCTCATGCGCGAGACCATTTCGAGGACCTTCGGATCCTTGCCGAAGAAGTTCTTGCGCACGAACGCGCCGTCGTTCGCCTTGTAGTTCTGGTACTCGCCGTCGACCGTCTCTTCCATGATCCGCAGCAGGCGCCCTTCCTTGTCGCGCGCGAGCAGCGGATCCCAGTACGAGCCCCAGATCACCTTGATCACGTTCCAGCCGGCGCCGCGGAAATCGCCCTCCAGCTCCTGGATGATCTTGCCGTTGCCGCGCACCGGACCGTCGAGCCGCTGCAGGTTGCAGTTGACGATGAAGATCAGGTTGTCCAGCTTCTCGCGCGAGGCGAGGCCGATCGCGCCGAGCGACTCCGGCTCGTCCATCTCGCCGTCGCCGCAGAACACCCAGACCTTGCGGTTCGCGGTCTGCGCGAGCCCGCGCGCCTCGAGGTACTTGAGGTAGCGCGCCATGTAGATCGCCTGGATCGGTCCGAGGCCCATCGACACGGTGGGGAACTGCCAATAGTCCGGCATGAGCCAGGGATGCGGGTACGACGACACGCCCTTGCCATCCACCTCGCGGCGGAAATTCAGCAATCTCTCTTCAGGCAGTCTTCCTTCCATCAGCGAGCGGGCGTACACGCCGGGCGAGGAATGGCCCTGGAAGTAGATGAGGTCGCCACCGTGGCCTTCATGCGACGCGTGCCAGAAATGCTGTTGCCCGGTACCGAAGAGGGTGCCGACCGAGGCGAAGCTCGCGATGTGCCCGCCGAGCTCGTCGTCGTTCTTGTTGGCTCTCGCCACCATCACCATCGCGTTCCAGCGGCAGATGGAGCGGATGCGCTCTTCGAGCGTCACGTCGCCGGGCGAGCGCTCCTCCATGTGCGGCGGGATGGTATTGATGTATGCGGTCGTCGGCGAGAACGGCAGGTGGGCGCCGGAGCGGCGCGCCTTGTCGACCAGGCGCTCGAGCAGGTAGTGCGCGCGCTCGGGTCCTTCGCGCTCGAGCACCGCTTCGAGAGCGTCGAGCCACTCCTGGGTCTCGAGCGCGTCGGGGTCGTTCGCGGCGGGGAATTGCGGGACGGCAGCCATGTTCGGTTCCGGTGAGTCTTGTGCAGGGTTGCTGCAGGGGGGCGCGGTTAGCTTAACCAGAAAATCGGCCCAATGCTAGACTGCGCGGCCCCCATGACGGCCAGGATCCTCGACGGAAAATCCCTTGCCGCGGCGACGCGCACCGCGCTGAAGGAGAAGGTGGATGCGCTTGTGCAGCGCGGGGTGCGCCCCGGCCTCAGCGTGATCATTGCCGGCGACGACCCGTCCTCCCGGGTCTACGTGCGGAACAAGGCGCTCGCCGCCCAAGAAATCGGCGTGCGTTCACGGCTCCTGGAGTTTAGAAAAGATGTTTCGGAAGTCGAGCTGATGCAAACCGTCGCGGCGCTGAACGCGGACGCCGCGGTGCACGGCATCCTGGTGCAGCTGCCGCTGCCGAAGCACATCGACGCCGCCCGGGTTGTCGAATCGATCGCACCGGCCAAGGACGTCGACGGGTTCCACGAAGCGAACCTCGGTGCGCTGATGGCCGGCCGCCCGGCCGTGGTGCCTTGCACCCCACTCGGCTGCATGCGCCTCATCGAGCACGCCGGCGTGCAAATCGCGGGCCGGCACGCCGTCGTCGTCGGCCGCTCGAGCATCGTCGGCAAGCCGCTGGCGCACCTCCTCTTGCAGAAGGATGCGACCGTCACCATCTGCCACTCGAAGAGCGCCGACCTCGCCGGGATCTGCAGGACTGCGGATATTCTGGTCGCGGCGGTGGGACGGGCAAAACTCGTCACCGCCGCAATGGTCAAACCAGGAGCCTGCGTCATCGACGTCGGCATCAACCGACTGCCTGACGGCAACCTCGCGGGCGACGTGGACTTCGCCGCGGTCAAGGACGTCGCCGGCTGGATCACCCCGGTTCCCGGCGGCGTCGGCCCGATGACGGTCGCGATGCTGCTGGAAAATTGCATAGGTGCTGCCTCCAAGGAATGAACCCACTTCTTGATTTCGCGGGCCTGCCCCGCTTCGATGAGATCAAACCCGAGCATGTCGCGCCCGCGGTCGACCGGTTGCTCGCTGCCGGCCGCGGCGCGGTCGAAGGCGCCGTCCGGGCGCGGCCGACCTGGGACGAATTCGTCGCGCCGCTCGAGGACGCGAACGAGCACCTGGGCCGCGCCTGGGGCCAGGTCGCGCACCTGCACGCGGTAATGGACAACCCGGCGCTGCGCGAGGCGTACAACGCGGCGCTGCCCAAGGTCTCGCAGTACTGGACCGAGCTCGGCCAGAACCTGCAGCTCTTCCAGAAGTACAAGGAACTGGCGCGCTCGGCGGAATTCGCCGCCCTGTCGCCCGCACGCAAGAAGATCGTGGACAACGCGCTGCGCGACTTCCGTCTCGGCGGCGCCGAGCTGCCGCTGGAGAAAAAGCAGCGCTACGCCGAAATCCAGGAGGAGCTTGCGAAGCTGTCGGCAAAATTTTCCGAGAACGTGCTCGACGCCACGAATGCCTTTTCAATAATCATCGAAAACCAGGAACGGTTGAGCGGCATCCCCGCCGACGCGCTCCAGGCGGCGCGCGAAGCGGCAACCAAGGAGGAACCGCAGGCGGACAGCAAGCCCAGGTGGAAGTTCACGCTGCACATGCCGTCGTATCTGCCGGTGATGCAGTACGCCGACGATCGCAGCCTGCGCGAGACGCTCTACCGCGAAAGCGCCACGCGCGCCTCCGAATTCGGCAAGTCCGACTGGGACAACACCGCGCTCATCGCGCGCATCGTCGAGCTGCGCCGCGAGCTCGCGACGCTACTCGGCTACGCCAACTACGCCCAAGTCTCGCTCGAACCGAAAATGGCGCAGTCGCCGGCGCAGGTGCTCGCGTTTCTCGACGACCTCGCTCGCCACGCCCGGCCATTCGCCGAGAAGGACGCGGCTGAACTTCGATCTTTTGCCAAATCTGAATTGGGAATCGAGGAGCTGGCGGCGTGGGACGTGCCCTACGCCTCGGAGAAGCTGCGCCTCAAGCGCTACGCCTTCTCGGACCAGGAAGTGAAGCAGTATTTCCCCGAGGAGGCGGTGCTGCAGGGGCTGTTCCGCGTCGCCCAGGCGCTCTACCAGGTCACCATCACGCCCTCGAAGGCGCCGGTCTGGCACGAGGACGTGCGCTTCTTCGAACTGCGCGACGCCTCGGGCGCCGCCTCCCAGCCCGTGATCGGCCATTTCTACATGGACCTCTATGCCCGCGACACCAAGCGCGGCGGCGCGTGGATGGACGACGCGATCACGCGCCGGCGCAAGGGTGCGGCAATCCAGACGCCGGTGGCGCATCTGAACACGAATTTTTCAAGAAGCGTGGGGGGCAAGCCGCCCCTGTTCACCCACGACGAGGTGCTGACGCTGTTCCACGAGTTCGGGCACGGCCTGCACCATCTGCTCACGCGCGTCGAGGATCTCGGCGTTTCGGGCATCAACGGGGTGGAATGGGACGCCGTCGAGCTACCGAGCCAGTTCATGGAGAACTTCGCCTGGGAATGGGACGTGCTGCGCCACATGACGCGGCATGTCGATACCGGTACACCGCTCCCGCGCGCGCTCTACGAGAAGATGATTGCGGCCAAGAATTTCCAGAGCGGCCTGGCGATGCTGCGCCAGATCGAATTCGCGGTGTTCGACATGCGGCTGCACTCCGAGCTTGATCCGGCTTCCGGTCGGAACGCGCGCGAGCTGCTCGAAGAGGTCCGCGAACGCATTGGAGTGCTCATCAAGCCGCCGGCCTACAACCGATTCGCGAACAGCTTCTCGCACATCTTCGCCGGCGGCTACGCGGCCGGCTACTACAGCTACAAATGGGCCGAGGTGCTCTCCGCCGACGCCTACTCGTTCTTCGAGGAGAACGGCGTCCTCGATTCCGGCGCCGGGCAGCGCTTCCGCGACGAGATCCTGGCGGTCGGCGGCAGCAGGCCGGCGGCCGAATCGTTCCGCGCCTTCCGCGGGCGCGAGCCGCGCGTCGATGCCCTCCTGAGGCACAATGGTATGATCGCCGCGTAACATTCATGAAGATGCGCGCGCCCATTGCGGTTGTGCTTTGCGCGGCCGCTCTCGCGGCGCTCGCGCAGCCGCTCTATCGCTGGACCGACGAAAAAGGGCGCGTGCACATCACCGATACGCCGCCGCCTGCCTCTGCGCGCAACGTGCAGAGGAAAAGCGGCGCCGGCAACGTGGCCGAGTCGCAGCAAGGATTCGAGGTGAGCCAGGCGGCGCGCACTTTTCCGGTGACGCTCTATACCGCGCCGGCGTGCCAGGAGTACTGCATCGCGGCGCGCGCGTTGCTGAACAAGCGAGGAGTGCCGTTTACCGAGGTCCAGGTCGCGGACGACGCGTCCCGCAAGGAGCTGAAGGCGATCTCCGGCGGTGACGCCGTGCCCACGCTGGTCGTCGGCCGCAGCGTGCACCGCGGATACTCGCCTGAATCGTACGAGGCGCTCCTCGACTCGGCGCGCTACCCCAGGACCGGGTCGGCGCCGCAGCGCGCGCAAGCCGCTCCGCCGGATCCCGACGAGGCCAAGCCCGAGCCCGCGCCGACCGGACCCTACGCGCCGAGGCCACGGAGCAACTAGGCTTCGCCTTGTTGCGTCGCGTCGCGACCTGGAACGTCAATTCGCTGAAGGTGCGCCTGCCGCACCTCGTCGATTGGCTCGCGCGCGCAAGCCCCGACGTCGCCTGCCTGCAGGAAACGAAGATCGAGGACGCGAATTTTCCGCTCGCCGAGCTGCGCGCCGCCGGCTACGAGGCCGTCTGCAGCGGCCAGAAAGCCTACAACGGCGTCGCGATCCTCGCACGCTCACAGCCGAGCGACGTGCAGCACGGCATTCCCGATTTCGTCGACGATCCCCGGCGGGTGATTGCCGCGACAGTGGGCGAGCTGCGGGTCGCGTGCCTGTATGCACCGAACGGTCAGGCGGTCGGCTCGGACAAGTACCAGTACAAGCTGCGCTGGTACGACGCTGTTACGGGGTGGCTGTTAAAAGAACTGGAAAGACATCCGCGCCTTGCAGTAGTCGGCGATCTGAACGTCGCGCCCGAAGACCGCGACGTGCACGACCCCAAGCGCTGGGCGGGACAGATCCATGTGTCCGACCCCGAGCGTGCAGCGCTGCGCAGGGTGATCGACGAGGTGGGGCTGGTAGACGCCTTCCGGCTCTTCGCGCAGCCGCCGCAGGAATTCTCCTGGTGGGACTATCGCCTGGCCGCGTTCCAGCGCAACTGGGGCCTGCGCATCGATCACATCCTGCTCTCGCCGGAGCTCGCAAGGCGCTGCCGCGCGTGCGTCATCGACAAGTCGCCGCGCCGGCTGGAGCGGCCTTCCGACCACGCCCCGGTGATCGCCGAGCTCGAGGATTAGTCGATCAGCTGGTACGCGGGGAGCGTGAGGAACTCGACGTAGCTGTCGTCGGCGGTGATGCGTTCGAAGAGCTTCGCCGCCTCGTCGTACTTGCCTTCGCTCATCGCAGCCTTCACCTTGGCGAGTTCTTCTTCAAGGAGAGAGCGGAAGAGCTCGACCGTGACCTTGCGGCCGTCGTCGAGCATGCCCTTCGGCGAGCGGATCCACTGCCAGAGCTGCGAGCGCGAGATTTCGGCAGTCGCGGCGTCCTCCATCAGGTTGAACACCGGGACGCAGCCGTTCCCCGCCAGCCACGCGCCCAGATACTGGATGCCGACCGAGATGTTGTTGCGCAGCCCCGCCTCGGTGATCGGCTTGTCGGGCTGGAACGCGAGCAGATCCCTGGCCGAGACGCTGACGTCGGGCCGCTGCCGCGTGTACTGGTTGGGCTGCGGCATGTGCTTGTCGAACACTTCCTTCGCCACCGCCACGAGCGCGGGGTGCGCCACCCAGGTGCCGTCGCAGCCGTCGGTGACTTCGCGCAGCTTGTCCTGCCGCACCTTCTCGAGCGCGGCCTCGTTCGCCTTCGGATCGTTCTTGATCGGAATCTGCGCCGCCATGCCGCCCATCGCTGGCGCCCCGCGCCGGTGGCAGGTCTTCACCAGCAACAGCGCGTAGGCGCGCATGAACGGCGCCGTCATGGTGACCTGGGCGCGATCGGCGAGGCAGAAATCGCGGTCGGCGCGGAATTTCTTGAGGCACGAGAAGATGTAGTCCCAGCGCCCGATGTTGAGGCCCGAGGAGTGCTCGCGCAGCTCGTAGAGGATCTCGTCCATCTCGAACGCCGCCACGACCGTCTCGATGAGCGCGGTCGCCCTGATCGTCCCGCGCGGGATGTCAAGGTGCTCCTGTGCAGCGATGAAGATGTCGTTCCACAGCCGCGCCTCGAGGCGCGACTCCATCTTCGGCAGGTAGAAGTACGGGCCCGAGCCACGCGCGAGCAGCTCTTTTGCGTTGTGGAAGAAGTAGAGCGCGAAATCGAAGATGCCGCCGGAGACGGGCTGGCCGTCGACGCTGACGTGCTTTTCATCGAGGTGCCAGCCGCGCGGGCGCGGGATCAGCACCGCGGTTTGG
>DASYPG010000294.1:0-3803 GCA_036006885.1 Burkholderiales bacterium
GCCTTCCTGCGTGCCGCTGGTGAAGTACACGCCCCGCACCAGCGGCTGCTCGCCGTAGCGCGAGCCGCCGAAGGCCTTCTCCATGAATTCGGTGAGCAGCGGCCGCAGCGCGCTGAACTGCTGCGGGAAGCTGTAGATGGCACAGCGCCGCTGCAGGTCGCGCTCGTCCTGCAGGCGCTTGGGCACGCGCGCGTGGAGCCGGCGCTCGAGGCCCTCGAATTCGGCGGCGCACTGGCCGCCGTAGTTGACCGCGCTGCCCGGGGCGTTCAGCTCGAAGGTCATGCCCCAGACCTGCGCGCGCTCCTCGCGCGACATGTCGCCGAAGAACTCCGTGAAGCCCGCGAGGAGGTCGGTCTTGGTGACCATCACGTAGACCGGAAAGCGCAGCCCGAGGCGCTCGTGGAGCTCCTGCACCCGGCTCCTTACGTCGCGCGCGTAGCGCTCGCGCTGCGCGTCGGTCTGGTACAGGAGATCGGAGATGCTGACGGTGACGATCGCACCGTTCAGCGGCTGGCGCGGCCGGAAGCGCTTGAGCAGATCGAGGAACCCGAGCCAGGCGCTTGCATCCACCTTCTGCTCGCTGTCCTGCGTGACGTAGCGACCCGCGGTGTCGAGCAGCACCGCCTCGTCGGTGAACCACCAGTCGCAGTTGCGGGTCCCGCCGACCCCTTTCACGGATTGTTCTTCAAGGGGAAATTTCAGCCCGGAATTGATCAAGGCCGTGGTCTTGCCGGAGCCGGGCGCGCCGACGATCATGTACCAGGGCAGCTGGTAGAGATACTGGCGTTCACCCGCGCGGCCCTTGAAACGCGCCGTGCGCAGGACCGTGACCGCTTCCTTGAAGCGCGCCTGCAGCGTGGCGATCTCCTGCGCCGAGCGCGCCGAGGAGTCGTCGGCGTCGGCGCCTGCGATGCCCTGGAGCATCGACTGGTTGGCGCGCCGGATGCGCCACGCTCGAACGACTTCCCAGGTAATCCAAATCAATACCAGGAAAAGGACCATCAGCCAGCGAGAGAGCGCGGTTTCCAGCGGACGGCTGTCGAAGAAGGCGATCGCGTCGCCTACGAGGAGGATGACGAGGGACAGCAGCAGCACCACCAGGCCGCCGAGCACCCAGCGGTTGAAGAGAAGCTCGCGGATCTTTTTCATGGTCGCCGCCCTACCCCGCCACCTTGAGAATCACCATCACGCGGCGGTTCTTCCTGCGGTTCTCCTCGGTGTCGTTGGCCGCCACCGGGTCGGAATCGGCCAGGCCCTCGGCGCGCAGGCGCGCCGGGTCGGCCATCGAAGCCGCCATCACCTTCATCACCGACTTCGCGCGCTCGGTAGAGAGCTCCCAGTTGGACGGGAAGCGTGCGGTCCGGATCGGCTTGTTGTCGGTGTGCCCGGTGACCACGATCGGTCCCGGCACGCCGTTCAGCGCCTGCGCCACCCGCGCGAACGTCGGCTGGTAGCGCCGGTCGACCGCGGCGCTGCCCGAGGGGAACAGGCCGTCGCCGGGAATGGTCACCACGCTGACGAGCTCGTCCTCGTAGACCGCGACCGTACCCTGCGCGATCTCGTCGGCGAGGAACCCGGAGAGCCGCGGCGCCACCGCCTTTGCCGGCGCCTTGCGCTCGAGCGCCACCTTGACCTTCAGCTGCGCGAGCTCCGACTTGACCGGGCTCGACTGGCCGGCGAGCGAGAAGAGATAGCCGAGGTAGGCCACGGCGAGCAGCACGGCGCAGGCCGAAATCGCGAGCCATACTATGAATGCGCCCGAGATCCTCCTCGGCTTGGTCTCGATTCCTTTCCAGCGCCCCGACAGGTCACTGTCCTCGTGCTGGCGCTGGCGGCGGATCAGCTCGTAGAGGCGCTCGCGCGTCTGCTCGAGTTGGGCTCTTCCACCCTCGATCACGCGAAAGCGCCCCTCGAAGCCGAGCGCGAGGCAGGCGTAGAAGAATTCCAGCAGATCGATGTTGGCGCCCGGCTGCTCGCCCATCTTGTTCAGCAGCAGGAAGAACTTCTCGCCGCCGCCGGTCTCGCGGTAGAACGTGACCAGCAGGCTCTGCTTCATCCACTGCGCGCTTCCGCCCCAGGGCGTGGAGGACACCGCCTCGTCGAGGAGCGTGCACAGCGCGTAGCGCGCGACCAGCACCGTCTCGGGCTTGATCCCGCGCTTCTGCGCCGCCTGCTCGAAGGCGCTGAGCTGCTCGAGGAGCGTCTGGCGGAAGCCCGCGGGATCCGGGTGCGACACCGAGGAGCGGATCTGCGGCACCAGCGCAAGCAGCCCGTTCGCCAGCGCCACCAGGGGATTCAAGCCCGAAAGCGCGCCGAGATCCGCGCTCAGCGCGGCGTCGGCGCGCTTCGCAGGTTCTGCCGCTGCGGGCGCCGCCGCCGCGGCGCGGCGACGGCCCGGGGTCGGCACCATTATGGTTGCGTCCGGATCGACTGGCTGCGGCGGTACACTGGACATGGCGTTCTCCTAATGCATCTCAATCCCGGATCGCCCAGAGCTCCAGGCTCAGGCCCGGGAAGTCGCCCGCGACGTGCATCGCGATGACGCGCGAGGCTTCGAGCGCCTTCCAGAAATCGCTCCTGCGGTCGAGCTCGAAGTAGGTGTATCCGGCGTGATAGGGAATCTGCCGCGGCGCGACCGGCAGCGGCGCAGTCTGGATGCCGGGCAGGTGCGAGACCACCATGTCGCGGATCCGCTCCGGCGGGCCGATCTTCACCTGGGTCGGGAAATGCTGGCGCAGGGACTCCGGCGGCACGTTCGCTCCCACGGCGAGCACGAACACGGCGTTGCGCAGCAGCTCGACGTCGGGCACCGTTCCGGCGAACACGCCGCGGCCGCGGTCCATCACCGGGATCGCGACCGCGTTCTGCTCGATCACCGCGGTGAGGCCGCGGCGGATCTCTTCGATCACCGGCATGAACGTGTTCTGCAGGTCGTCCTGGCGGTAGGTGGAGAAGCTGGCCGGCATGCGCTCGCGGCGCGCGTAGGTGGCGATCTCGCCGGCGAGCTCGAGGCAGTAGCGGTAGAAAAGCTCGGGGTGCAGCGACGAGCGGTTGAGCAGATGCGCGAGCAGCGGCTCGTAGCGATTGCACAGCTGCAGCAGCAGGAAGTCGGAGACATCGGCCACGCCCTTGGCGCCGGGGCTCGACACGCGGTCGGCGAGCGCCTGGATGCGGTGCCGCACCAGGCCGTGCAGTTCCTTCACGTAGTCCTGCAGCCTGCCGCTCACCCTGCAGTCGAGGCACGACGGGACGTAGCCGTCGTCGAGCACGACGCGGCCGTCGGCGCGCTTCTCCACCACGCGCACCATGCCGAGCACGGTGTGCGCGGCGGTGGTCTCGCCGTCGAGCTGCAGCCGAACGTTGAGGCGGCCGATCTTGAGCTGCGCCGAGCTCTCCATCTCGAGCACCGAGTCGCGGATCTCGTGGTCCCCCGCGATGTAGCGCACCAGCGAGGAGTCGCCGGAGCGCTCGAAGGCAAGCTCTGCCATGCCCGCGCGCCGCAGCGGCAGCGTGAGCAGGACCAGGCGGTCCTTGACGTCGCCGGGGACGTCGAAGGGCTCGGGGATGTCGGCCTCGAAGGGGATGTTGAACGGCGTGCCGTCGGCAAACACGCCCTCGGCGGCGACCAGCCCGACCTTGCCGATCTTGAGCAGCTCCTGGTCGATCTGCAGCTTGGTGAACCCGGCGGCGTACGGCGCGAGCGACTCGAGCCGCTGGCTCATCAGGCGCTCGAAATAGCGCTCCGCCTGCTGGAAATGCTGCGGCCGAAGGAACAGTCCTTCCGCCCAAACGACGCGGTTATG
>DASYPG010000295.1:0-6066 GCA_036006885.1 Burkholderiales bacterium
CGCCGGCGGGCACCAGGACCGCATGTCGCGCTGGATCCTCGAGCTGCAGCCGCGCCGCGGCTATTACCGAACGCTGGTGGCGATCGCCAACAAGAACGCGCGCATCGCCTGGGCGTTGCTCGCCAAGAACCAATCACTGCGCTCGGCATGAACACACTCTTCCGCTGAGACTGCACCTGTCGATGACGAATCGGTCAAACCGGTGCCCGGAGAACCTGATCAAATTCGACGGCAGCACCAATGCCGACTAACGAGCGAGGTCCGGGCATGCGGCTTTCATCGGGGCCAGAGCATTCATTGCTCACAAACAGGCCGGTTATAGTGACGCAGTCCCGACCTTCCTTCGTCATCTCCGCCACCATTGTTGCAACAGCGGGGAAGTCCTTATAGTGAATTGGTTGACAACCTAGTTGACACTTTGGTCGGTTTGCAAACCGCCAAGATGTAACAGGAGCGAGTGTTCTCCTAGGCAATTCAGCACGCTAGTCTTCGATAATCGAAAAGGTCAATCGGCCTGCCTCGTGGCGAGAGTGCCAGGGTGAGAGGCTAGAGCGGTTTTTTCAGCAGGTGCGCGATCTCGCCGACCACGCCGCGGCGGAAGGTGAGCACGCAGACGACGAAGATCGCGCCTTGCACGACGGTCACCCAGGCGCCGAGCTGCGACAGGTAGTTCTCCATCGCGATGATGATGAAGGCGCCGGCCACCGGGCCGAAGATGGTGCCCAGGCCGCCGAGCAGCGTCATCAGGACCACCTCGCCCGACATGGTCCAGTGCACATCGGTGAGCGAGGCGAGCTGGAAAACCAGTGCCTTGGTGGCGCCGGCGAGGCCGGCGAGCGTGCCCGAAAGCATGAACGCCATGAACTTGTAGCGCACGGTGTCGTAGCCGAGCGAGGTCGCGCGCGCCTCGTTCTCGCGGATCGATTTCAGCACCTGGCCGAAGGGCGAGTGGATCGCGCGGTAGATGAGAAGGAAGCCGGCGATGAACACCGCGAACACCGTGTAGTACATCGCCCAGATGTTGGCGAGGTCGATGAAGCCGAACAGCCTGCCGCGCGGCACCGCCTGGATGCCGTCCTCGCCGCCGGTGAAGGACGACTGCAGGTAGAAGAAGAAAACCATCTGCGCCAGGGCCAGGGTGATCATCGCGAAGTAGATGCCCAGGCGCCGGATCGCGAGCAGGCCCGTGACGATCGAGAGCGCGAAGGCGCATGCGGTGCCGAACAGGATGGCGAGCTCGGGAGGCAGGCCCCACGCCTTAGCCGCGTGCGCGGTGGCGTAGCCCGCGGTGCCGAGAAACATGGCGTGGCCGAAGGACAGCAGTCCGCCGAAGCCGATCAGCAGGTTGAAGGCGCAGGCGAAGAGCGCGAAGCACATCGCCTTCATCATGAACACCGGGTAGACCACGAGCGGCGCGATCGCGAAGAGCGCCGCCATGATCGCGATGCCGATGTATTGGTGTTTCATCTCTGGGTGCCGAAGAGCCCTGCCGGCTTGATCAGCAGCACGATCGCCATGATGATGAAGATGACCGTGTTGGAGGCCTCCGGATAGAACACTTTGGTGAGGCCCTCGATGATCCCCAGGCCGAACCCGGTCACGATCGAGCCCATGATCGAGCCCATGCCGCCGATCACCACCACCGCGAACACCACGATGATGAGGTCGGCGCCCATCTGCGGGCTCACCTGGTAGATCGGCGCCGCCATCACGCCGGCGAGCGCCGCGAGCGCCACGCCGAACCCGTAGGTGAGCGTGATCATGCGCGGCACGTTGATGCCGAAGGCCTGCACCAGCGCCGGGTTTTCCGTCGCCGCGCGCAGGTACGAGCCGAGCTTGGTGCGCTCGATCACGAACCAGGTTGCGATGCAGACGACCAGCGACGCCGCCACCACCCAGGCGCGGTAGTTCGGCAGGAACATGAAGCCGAGGTTGCGGCCGCCGGTGAGCTCCCGGGCGATCGGGTACGGCAGCCCGGAGGAGCCGAACTCGTTGCGGAACAGGCCCTGGATTACGAGCGCGAGGCCGAAGGTGAGGAGGAGCCCGTACAGGTGGTCGAGCTTGTACAGCGGCTTCAGCATGGTGCGCTCGATCAGCACCCCGAAGGCGCCCACGGCGAGCGGCACGACGAGGAGCGCCCACCAGTAGCCGACACCGAGGCGGCTCAGCAGGAAATAGGCGCAGAAGGCGCCCAGCATGTACTGGGCGCCGTGCGTGAAGTTGATGATGTTGAGCAGCCCGAAGATCACCGCCAAGCCGAGCGACAGGAGCGCGTAGAACGAGCCGTTGATCAGGCCGATCAACAGCTGGCCGAACAGCGCCGCCGACGGGATGCCGAAGATCTCGGGCATGCCCGGCTTACTTAACTAGAGGACAACCGCCTTCTTTCTCCGGCCGGAAAGCCTGATCCGCGGGAATCTGGCTGCGGATCTTGTAGTAGTCGTACGGGCCCTTGGACTCGACCGGCTTTTTCACCTCGACGAGGTAGGCCGGATGGATCTTGCGGCCGTCGGCGCGGATGCGCCCCTTGCCGAAGAGCGGATCGTCGGTGGGCAGCTCCTTCATCTTGGCGACCACCTTGGTGCCGTCGTCGGTCTTCGCGGCCTCGACCGACTTGAGGTAATGCAGCACGGCCGAATAGACGCCCGCCTGGACCATCGTCGGGTACTTGTTGTTGTTCAGGGGCGCGAAGCGCTTGGCAAAGGCGCGCGTCTGGTCGTTCAGATCCCAGTAGAAGGTCTCGGTGAAGATGAGGCCTTGCGCGGTGGTGAGGCCCAGGCCGTGCACGTCGCTGATGAACACCAGCATGCCGGCGAGGTTCTGCCCGCGCTCGACGATGCCGAACTCCGCCGCCTGCTTGATCGCGTTGGTGGTGTCGCCGCCGGCGTTGGCGAGGCCGATGATCTTGGCCTTGGAGCTCTGCGCCTGGAGCAGGAACGAAGAGAAGTCCTGCGCGTTCAGCGGATGGCGCACCTTGCCGAGCACCTTGCCCCCGTTCTTGAGCACCACCTGCTCGGTGTCGCGCTCGAGCGCGTGGCCGAAAGCGTAGTCGGCGGTGATGAAGAACCAGCTGTCGCCCCCGTTCTTCACGATCGCGCTGCCGGTGCCGTTGGCGAGCATCCAGGTGTCGTAGGTCCAGTGCACCGTGTTCGGCGAGCAGGCCTTGCCGGTGAGGTCCGAGCTTGCCGCGCCCGATACGAGGAAAGCCTTGCCCTTGTCGCGCGTCACCTGGTTCACCGCGAGCGCCACCGACGAGGTCGGCACGTCCACGATCACGTCGACCTTGTCGACGTCGTACCACTGGCGCGCGATGGCCGAGCCGACGTCGGGCTTGTTCTGGTGGTCTGCCGAGACGATCTCGACCTTCATGCCCTTCTTGGCGGCGCCGTAGTCTTCGACCGCCATGCGCGCGGCCACGACCGAGCCGGGGCCGCCGATGTCGGCGTAGAGGCTAGACATATCGGAGAGCACTCCGATCTTGATCACGCCGTCCGATACCTGTGACTGCGCCGCCGTAGCTGCGAGCGCGAGGGTGACCGCTGCAGTCAACTTGCGAACCGCGAACATAGCTTCCTCCTTCTCATAGTGATTGAATCAGACTCCGAGATACTCGTGCACCCGCCCCATGTTGGCCTCGAGCGCCGCCCCCGGGACCATGTCCACCACGCGCCCGTGCTCGACGATATAGTGCCGGTCGGCCACGGTCTGCGCGAACCTGAAATTCTGCTCCACCAGCAGGATGGTGAAGCCCTGCGCCTTCAGCTTCGACAGGGTGCGCCCGATCTGCTGCACGATGACCGGGGCGAGGCCCTCGGTCGGCTCGTCGAGCAGCAGCAGGCGCGCTCCGGTGCGCAGGATCCGGCCGATGGCGAGCATCTGCTGCTCGCCGCCGGAGAGCTTGGTGCCCTGGCTCCGCAGGCGCTCGCGCAGATTCGGAAACAGCTCGAACACCTGCTGCACCGAAAGGCCGCCGGGAGCGACCTGCGGCGGCAGCATCAGGTTCTCCTCCACGTCGAGGCTCGCGAAAATGCCGCGCTCCTCCGGGCAGAACGCGATGCCGAGGCGTGCGATGCGATTGGACGGCAGTTCGATCAGTTGTTTGTTTTTGAATTCAATGGAACCAGTCCTGCGCCCGACCATGCCCATGATCGACTTCATCGTGGTGGTCTTGCCGGCGCCGTTGCGCCCGAGGAGCGTGACCACCTCGCCCTCGCCGACGTCGAAATCCATGCCGTGCAGGATGTGCGACTCGCCGTACCACGCGTTGAGCCCCCGAACCTCTAGCATTTCACCCCTCCGGGGCAGATCTCACGCATGGCCCGCTCCGAGATAGGCCTCGACGACCTGGGGGTTCTTCGATACCGCAGCGTAGTCGCCCTCGGCGAGGATCTCGCCGCGCTGGAGCACGGTGATCCTGTCCGAGAGCGTGGAGACGACCGAGAGGTTGTGCTCGACCATGAGCACGGTGCGGTTCGCCGACACCTTCCTGACGAGCGCGGTGATGCGCTCGACGTCGGCGTGCGTCATGCCGGCGGTCGGCTCGTCGAGCAGCATCATCTCCGGGTCGACCGCGAGCGTGGTCGCGATCTCGAGGGCGCGCTTGCGGCCATAGGGCAGCTCGACCGCGACCGTGTCTTCGAAATCGGACAGCCCGACCGCCTCGATCAGCTCGCGCGCCGGCTCATCCAGCGCTTTCAGTGTTTTTTCGGAGCGCCAGAAGTCGAATGACGCGCCGCGCTTCCTCTGCAGCGCCACGCGCACGTTCTCGAGCACCGTGAGGTGCGGGAAGACCGCCGAGATCTGGAACGAGCGCACCAGCCCCATGCGCGCGATGCGCGCGGGCGGCGAGCCGGTGATCTCGCGCCCCTTGAAGAAAATCTGCCCGCGCGTCGGCTCAAGGAAGTGGGTGAGCAGGTTGAAGCACGTCGTCTTGCCGGCGCCGTTCGGGCCGATGAGCGCGTGGATGCTGCCGCGCCTGACCTTAAGCGAGACGTCCCTAACCGCTACGAAACCCTTGAACTCCTTGGTCAGCCCGCGCGTTTCGAGAATCGTTTCGTCGACCAACCGCCCCTCGCAAGGGGCGGATCATACAACCAATCAATGCTTGGGCGGCGGGCGCTTGTCGATGAAGGCGTCCATCCCTTCGCGGCCTTCGGCGTGGGCGAAGCTCGAGGAGATGACCTGGCTCGCGAGGTCGTAGGCTCTCGCCATGCCGAGGTCCATCTGCTGGTAGAAGGCGCGCTTGCCGGCCGCGGTGGTGGCGGGCGGCTTGTCGGCGATCTGCCTTGCCAGCTTCTCGGTCTGCTCCTCGAGTGAAGCGGCCGGGACGACCCGGTTGACCAGGCCCCATTCCAGCGCCTGGTGCGCGTCGATGAGCTCGCCCGTGAGGAGCATCTCCATTGCGCGCTTGCGCGAGATGTTGCGGCCCACCGCGACGCCCGGCGTGGAGCAGAAGAATCCCCAGTTCACGCCCGGAGTGGTGAACCTGGCGGCCTCCGACGCGACCGCGAGGTCGCACTGGGCGACGAGCTGGCAGCCGGCAGCGGCCGCCGCGCCCTGCACGCGCGCGATCACCGGCTGCGGCAGCGCGGTGATGGTCTGCATCATGCGGCTGCACTGGCCAAAGAGCTGCTCGATCTTCGGCAGCTCTTTCAGCGCGCGGATCTCCTTCAGGTCGTGGCCGGCGCAAAAGCCCTTGCCGGCGGCGGCGAGGATCACGACGCGCACCGCCTTGTCCTTCGAAATGTCCTCGAAGGCGGACTGCAGGGCGGAAAGCATCTCGGAGGTCAGCAGGTTCATCTGCGCCGGCCGGTTCAGGGTCAGCGTGCAGACGCCGCTGCTTTCCTCGCGCAGCAGGAGCGCTTCCAATTTGGGAACAGCGCTCACGTGTCGATCGCCGCAGCCGAGCGCGCCTTCTGGCGCAGCAGGAACTTCTGGATCTTGCCGGTCGAGGTCTTGGGCAGCTCGCCGAACACCACCGCGCGCGGCACCTTGAACCTGGCGAGATGCGCCCGGCAGAAGTGGATGACGTCCATTTCCGTGACGCTTGCGCCCGGCTTGAGCTCG
>DASYPG010000296.1:0-6021 GCA_036006885.1 Burkholderiales bacterium
ACCCGGCGCTCGCGGCCGGAACGCTGCCCATCATCCTGAGCGCCAGCGGCGTGCCCGTGCCGTTCAACCAGTCTCTCACCCTGGTCGCGGCAGGAACGCTGACGAGCGCGATTCTCTCCTATCCGGGAGGAACGCTGCAGAACATGCGCGGCCTCGCTTTCGACGCCGTGACCCAATCGCTCTTCGTCGGCGCCGGCGTCTCAACCCCGACCAACAATCAGGTGCTGCGCTATACGTTCGCCGGTGGTGCGTGGCAGTTGCTTCTGCAGGCTGCGGTGCAGAATCTGAGGAATATCGCGCTGTCGCTCGACGGCACGCGGCTGCTTGCCCTCACCGATACGACGGTTGTCGACCTCAACCCCGCGACGTTCATCGGGCCGGTGACCACGACGCGGACCACCGATGCGAACACGGCTCTGGACTCGTTCCTCAAAGGCATCGTCACCACGAACGACGGCCAGGCTTCCATCGTCAGCAGCGCGACCAGCGGCCTCGGCTTCGGCCAGCATTGGCTCTATGCAGTCGCCGCGCGCACATTCTCCAACCCCTTCAATAGCTATAACTCGCCGGAGATCGGCGGTCCGGACAACGGCACGCGCGCCGTGATCGTCCAGGGCGGCGGGACGCAGACGGTCCAGCAATACGACGCCTTTACCGGGCTGGTCAGTCCCACGCCGCTCGCGCTGGCGCATTTCCATCCCGGCGTGGGGCGCGTGGAGAACATCAACCTTCCGGCCTTCGACCGCGATGGCAACCGCATGCTCGTCGCCGGGCTCAGCGGCGCCGCGGTCTTCCACGCCGTCTTCGACGCGAATTTCAGCGAGCTCGGCCGCGTGCCCTCGATCGATGTCGTCGCGGGCAACCAGGTGAACACCGCGGCCTACGCCCTCTCGCCCGACGGAAAGCGCGCCTACATCCTCCAGATCGGCACGACGGGCAACGTGTGCCGCGTCCGCGCTTTCGATCTCACCGTGTCGCCCGGCCCGGGCGTGCTCTATCAGGAAGTCACCGTGGTCGGTTTCCCGATCGACCTTTCGTCGAGCTGCCCCGCGAGCGGGTTTGATCAGGCGACCCGCATCCTCGTCAATCCGCCGGGCGACACGCTCTTCATCGCCGGCAATCGGGTGATCCGGATCGTGCGCCTGCCGTAGCGATTGACATGCCGTAGACGCCAGTACAGGCTTAGCGGCGGGGAGGAAGAAGATGGCCGGTCGGAAAAAGCCGCCGCGTAAGCCCAGGCAATCGCCGTCCGCGACGCAAACGCCCGCCGCAGAAACGCCTGCGTCGGAGGCGTCCGCGCCGCAGGACCCGCTGCACCTGATCGGCCGCGGCGTGGTGCCGCCGCTCCTGAACGACGCGAAGCGGCGCGTGGAAATGGGACTGCCGGCGGACGAGAACGAGCTCGGCCGCTACATGATCGAGCTCAACATCCTCTACCGCGGCGGCCTGCGCGAGGCGGCCAAGGCGTTTCACAAGATGTGCCGCGAGATGCTGGCCGAGCAGGCCGGGTCCGAGCGGCCGCTCGTCGAGATCTCCAAGAGCTACTTCCAGCTGCGGCTCAGCGTGAAGGAGTGGCGCAAGCTGCTCAAGAAAGACGACGACAATGCACAGGGCGATCCGAGCAGGCGGGTGATCTACAAGCTGTGGCCGGACTTCAAGGTGAAGGCGCTGGTGGATCGCTCGGTCGCGACGGTCAAGGCCGATGCCGCGGTCAAGTCCTACTCCGCGACCGGCTCCGGCATCACCTGGGCCGTGATCGACTCCGGCATCGACGGCGCGCACCCGCACTTCGGCTCGAGCCAGACGAACGATACGAAGCTGAAAAGCATCCTCTATCATCCGAGCGTCGAGGAGTTGCATTACGACTTCACGGGCGACGAAGCCGCCGCTCCGGGCTCCGCCGACGAAACCCCGAAGGCGCGCAAGGCGAGCGCCGCCAGGGCGCTCGAAGACGGCCTCGGGCACGGTACGCACGTCGCCGGCATCATCTCCGGCGGGCTTCCCAAGGACGCGATCGGCTTTTCGGAGGCCGCGAAACCGGACCAGGTCCGCTACGCGGTCTTCGAACAGGTCTTCGAAGCCAACCTGGAAGGCGAGCGGCTCTGGAGCGACAAGCGCCCGCTCGAGCGCCGCCCCCGGCCGCAGGCCGAAGCGATGCACGGCGTGGCGCCGAACTGCACGCTGGTCAGCCTCAAGGTGCTCGACGAGAACGGCAACGGCCGGGTGAGCGACATCATGCGCGCGCTCGTCTACGTGCGCGAGCAGCTCAACGACGATCCGAAGATGCTGCGGGTTCACGGCGTCAACCTGAGCGTCGGCTACGACTTCGACGCGCAGATGTTCGCCTGCGGCCAGAGCCCGCTCTGCGTCGAGGTCGACCGGCTGGTGCGCAGCGGCGTGGTGGTCGTGACCGCCGCGGGCAACACCGGCTACGGCAGCGTCAACGCCGCCGAGCGGCAGACGAAAGTCGGGCTGTCGAACACGATCAACGACCCGGGCAACGCCTCGCTCGCGATCACCGTCGGCAGCACGCACCGCGACTCGCCGCACACCTATGGGGTGTCGTTCTTCTCGTCGAAGGGTCCGACCGGCGACGGGCGCCTCAAGCCCGACCTCGTCGCCCCGGGTGAGCGCATCACCTCGTGCGCCTCCAAGTCGAAGTGCGAGAAGCTCGGCATCGACGTGGATCAGGGGGTCGCGGCCTACGTGGACGACAGCGGCACCAGCATGGCCGCGCCGCACGTATCCGGCGCCATCGCCGCGTTCCTGTCGATCCGGCGCGAGTTCATCCAGCGGCCGGAAGAGGTCAAGAAGATCTTCCTGGAGAGCGCCACCTCGCTCGGCCGCGAACGCTACTTCGAAGGCCACGGCCTGGTCGACCTGATGCGCGCCATCCAGAGCGTCTGATCCACGCAGCGCCGCGGCACTACACGGAGGAACCGACCATGGCCGAAACCCTGCAAGGCTTCCCTTTCTGGCTGCTCACGTTCGACAAGCGGGGCGATCCAGAGGACGCGGCTGCGATCGGCCGGCTGCTCGCCGGCCTCGACCCGGAGAAGATCACCGATCTCTTCATCTTCTCGCACGGATGGAACAACGACCGCACCGCCGCCTTGGCGCTGTACGACCGCTTTTTCGGTGAGGTGCGCAAGCTCCTGGACGCGAACCCGGCCCGAGACGCCAAGACGCGTATCGGGGTCGCCGGCATCGTCTGGCCCTCGATCCTGTGGCCCGACGACGCCGAGAGCGCGACCATGGGCGAGGTCATCCCCGGCGGCGGCGGCGGGGTCGCCCTCGGCGGCGGGGCCCCGATCAAGGCCGCGCAGGCGACGCCGAAGCAGATCCACGACGAGCTGCGCAAGGGTTACGACGACGCCCGTCAGCTCAAGCTGCTCCAGGAGCTGACCGGGATGCTGGAGACGCAGCCGAAGTCGGAGGCCGCGCTGAAGGAGTTCCGCGCGAAGCTCGGCGAGCTCCTCAAGTCGGAAGCCGGCACGCGCATGGACAGCAGGCAGCCCGATTCAGCCGAGGGGGCGATCGCCGGGCTGAGCGATGAGAAATGGCGCGGGCTGCTCGAAGTGCTCGGCGACCAGGCGCTGCGCGGGCAGCCGGCCGCCGGCGGCGCCGCGAGCTTCGGCGATCCGTTCAAGAAGCTCTGGGCCGGCGCCAAGGACGCGCTGCGCGTCACGACCTACTGGCAGATGAAGGAGCGCGCCGGCGTAGTCGGACGCACCGGGCTGGGCGAGCGCGTGCTCGCGCGGCTCGCGGCCGAGGCGCCGAAGACCCGGGTCCACCTGCTCGGCCATTCTTTCGGCGCGCGGCTCGTGTCGTTCTCGCTATCCGGACTGCCGGCGGGGCTGGAAGGCACGCGCTCGCCGGTCAAGTCGTTGTTCCTGCTCCAAGGCGCGTTCTCGCATTTCGCCTTCGCCGACAAGCTGCCGCACGACGCGACCCGCTCGGGCGCGCTCAAGGGCATGTCGGCGCGCGTCGACGGGCCGCTCCTCACGACGCACTCCTTGAAAGACCTGGCGGTCGGGCGCTCGTACCCCGCCGCGAGCTTCGTGAACGGCGACGATTCGTCCGCGGTCTCGGACCAGGTGGCTCGCTGGGGCGGAATGGGCTACGACGGCGCCCAGGCCGTCGGCGCCGGGGCAGAGCAGCTCGCTGCGCCCGGGAAACGCTATCCGTTCAAGAAGGGCGCGTGGCTGAACCTCGACGCCAACAGGGTCATCGTCCACGGCGGCCTTCCTTCCGGCGCGCACAGCGACATCGCGCATCCGCACACCGCGTGGGCCGCGCTGACGGCGGCGGACATCGTCTGAGCTGAAATCGGGGTCAGAGCCCGATCTCGTTTTCACGTACGCAACAACGAATTCGGGCTCTGACCCCGAATTCGTTATCCTCCCCTAGGGTGCAATAAAAGGGGTCAGACCCCGATTTCTCGCCGCTTAGTTTTGAGCGACGTATTGCCGCACCGTTTTGATGTCCGAGCTGCGCACGCCCGGGCCGGCCATTTCGACCAGCTTGGCGAAGTAGTACCGGGCCTTTTCCTGATTTCCCGCCTTCGCGGCGGCCTGGCCCGCGCCGTACAGGCCGCGATAGCGCTTGGGCTCGCGGACCTGCGACTTCTCATATTCCGAGAGCGCGTCCGCCGGCTTGCCCGACGCGAGCAGCATGTCACCGAGGAGCTCGCGTGCAGGCAGCATGCGGGCCGGCGTGAGCGAGGATTTCTCGTTCGCGTCCTCCATGTCGGCGGCGCTGCGCATGAGAGCGATTCCCTTGTCGCGGTTGCCGCCCATGTACTCGATCCACGCCGAGCCGGTCAGGCGCTGCACCTCGGTTTCCGTCGCCCAGTACGCGTCCTTGCTCTTGAGTCCTTCTACGATGTCGGCGAGCGCCTTAACGTCGGCCTCCGCCGCCGCAGGATTTCCGCTGCGCGCCGCGCCGAGCGCCCTCGCGTAATGCGTCTGCGATTTGGTGTACGGGAACTGGCTGTCCTGCGGTTCGAGCTTCGCCGCCTCGTCCCAGGCGCCGCGCTCGAGCGCGATGCGCGCCGGCATCGCCGCGAGCGCGTACGGTCCCGAGCGCACCGTGGGCACGAAGTTCGTCACTTCGCGCGCGTCCTTCAGGACCCGCCGCGCGTCCGTGTCCTGGCCGAGCTGCAGATAGGCATACACCGAGTAATCCATGGCGTGGAGCTGATCGTTGGGCTCCTTGGTTTGCTTTGCCGCGGCGGCGGAGCGCTCGTTGATCGCGGCGGACTCCTTCCATGCGCCCACGCGGGTGAAGATATGGGAGGGCATGTGCAGGGCATGCGGCGCCGAAGGCGCGATTTCGGAATAGCGCCGGGCGGCGTCCAGGCCCTTTTCCGCGATCGACGGAAAGTCATAGGTGTGAATGAGGTAATGCGCGACGCCGGGATGGTCCGGGTGCTTCTTGAACTGCACCTCGAGAATCGCCGCCGCCTTGAGCGCCGCGGCGTACGTCTGGTCGGTCAGGGGCTGGGTCGCCGTTAGATACACCGCGGAGAAGATCTGCGCTTCGTCGTCCTGCGGAAAGCGCGCCGCGACCGCCTCGAAAGCGTCGGACAGCGCTTTCATGCGCTGCGGGTGCGGCTTCGCCGGATAGTTGTCGTAGTACTGCGCGATCGCCTCGATGAAGTTCTTCTCGCGCTCGGTCTTGCGGCCGATGGAGCGGGCGCGCTCGATCGCCTCCCTGGCGGCCTGGGCCTGCGCCGGGTTCGGACCGGTGGCGAAGGTGTTGCCGATCAGAGTCGACGCGATGCCCCAGCCGGCGATCGCGCATTCGGGGTCCTGCGCCAGCACTTCGCGAAACGCCCTCTCGCTCTCGCGGAACCAGAACGAATGCAGCAGCGCCACACCCCGCTCCAGGTTCGCCTGCACGGCCGGCTGGCACGAATTCGCGAACGAGACCTTGCCGAGCCGCTCGGGTGCGCCTCCGGTCTGAGCCCAGGATGCGGCACTCAAGGGCAACAGGGCGACGAGCAGGATGCAGTTCGGA
>DASYPG010000297.1:0-6945 GCA_036006885.1 Burkholderiales bacterium
AACACCTGGTCGGAGCTCGTGCCCTGCAACTCGCACTTCCGCACCATCGCCGAGCACGTGCGCGCGGGCGTGCTCGAGGCGGGCGGCTTCCCGCTCGAGTTCCCGGTGATGTCGCTCGGGGAAACGCTGCTGCGGCCCACCGCCATGCTTTACCGCAACCTCGTCAGCATGGATGTCGAGGAATCGATCCGCGCCAACCCGCTCGACGGCGTGGTGCTGCTCGTGGGCTGCGACAAGACCACGCCGTCGCTCCTGATGGGCGCTGCGAGCGTCGACATTCCCGCCATCGCCGTGTCCGGCGGCCCGATGCTGTCCGGCAAATACCGCGGCAGCGACATCGGCTCGGGCACCAACGTATGGTCGATGTCCGAAGACCTGCGCGCCGGCAAGATCACGCTGGAAGAGTTTCACGAGGCCGAGTCGTGCATGCACCGCTCGCACGGGCACTGCATGACGATGGGAACCGCCTCCACCATGGCCTCGATGGTCGAGTCGCTCGGCGTGGGTATGCCCGGCAACGCCGCCATTCCCGCGGTCGACGCGCGCCGCTATGTCCTCGCCCGCTCTGCGGGAAGACGGATCGTGGATATGGTGAAGGAAAATCTCTCGCTTTCGAAAGTCCTCACCAAGCCCGCGTTTGAGAATGCCATTCGCGCCTGCGCGGCGATCGGCGGCTCCACCAACGCGGTGATCCATCTCATCGCGCTCGCGCGGCGCATCGGCGTCGATCTCACGCTCGATGACTGGGATCGCGCCGGACGCGAGGTGCATTGCCTTGCGAACCTCATGCCCTCGGGCAAGTACCTGATGGAGGACTTCTACTACGCCGGCGGCCTGCCCGTGGTCCTGCGCGAATTAGGAGAGAACCGCCTTCTCAACCGCGATGCGCTCACCGTGAACGGCAGGACCATCTGGGAGAACAACAAGGATGCGCCCTGCTACAACCGCGAGGTCATCACCCCGTTCGCGAAGCCGTTCAAGGAGAACACCGGAATTGCGGTCCTGCGTGGAAACCTCGCGCCCGACGGCGCGATCATCAAGCCCTCGGCCGCCACGCCCCGGTTGATGCAGCACCGCGGCCGGGCGGTGGTGTTCGAGAACATCGAGGACTTCCACGGCCGGATCGACGATCCCGGGCTCGACATCGACGAGAGCTCGGTGATGGTGCTGAAGAACTGCGGACCCAAGGGCTACCCCGGCATGGCCGAGGTCGGCAACATGCCGCTGCCGCCAAAGCTGCTGAAAAAGGGCATCACCGACATGGTGCGCATCTCCGACGCGCGCATGAGCGGGACGGCCTACGGCACCGTCGTGCTGCACATCTCGCCCGAGGCGACTGCAGGCGGCGCGCTCGCGCTGGTCCAGAACGGCGACACCATCGAGCTCGACGTCGCGAAGCGCAAGCTACAGCTCCTGGTTTCCGATTCAGAACTTCAAAACCGGAAAGCGAAGTGGACGCCACCGGCTGCGCCGCTCGAGCGCGGGTACTGGAAGCTGTACTTCGACCACGTCCTCCAGGCCCACCAGGGCGCGGATCTCGACTTCCTCGTCGGGAAAAGCGGAGCTTTCGTGCCGCGCGACAATCACTGAGGCGCAAGCGATGCTGCAAGCCGTGGAGCTCACCATCCGTCTGCATCCGGTGGATGACGTCGTCATCGCGCGCACCGAGATCCCGACCGGCACGCTTATTACCATGGAAAAAGTCTCGGTGCTCGTCACGATCCCGGCCGGGCACAAGCTCGCGGTGCGTGACGTGGCGCAGGGAAAACCCGTGCGGCGCTACAACCAGATCATCGGCTTCGCCACTCGCGCGATCAAGGCGGGCGACCACGTGCACGTGCATAACATTGCCATGGGCGATTTTGCTCGCGACTACGCCTTTTGCAGCCTCAAGAAGGATACGGATTTCGTAGCTGATCCGGCCCGGCTCCTTGGCATTCTGCGGGAGGATGGGCGTGTTGCCACCCGCAACTACATCGGCATCCTCACCAGCGTGAACTGCTCGGCGACCGTGGCCAGGATGATCGCCGACCATTTCAGGAACCGCCTGGACGACTACCCCAACGTCGACGGCGTCGTAGCGCTGACGCACAAGACCGGGTGCGGCATGGCCTCCGAAGGCGAAGGCATGGACGTTCTCCGCCGCACCATGGCGGGCTATGCGCGCCATCCCAATTTCTTCGCCACGCAGGTGATCGGCCTGGGCTGCGAGGCGAACCAGATCAACAATCTTCTCTCGACGCAGAGCCTCAAGCGGCACGAGCGGCTGCACGCTTACACCATCCAGGAGAAAGGCGGCACGTCGAAAGCGGTGCGCGAGGGCATCGCGCGCATCCAGGCGATCTTGCCGGAGGCGAACAAGGTGAAGCGCGAACCGGTCCCGGCAAGCCACCTGACGCTCGGACTGCAGTGCGGCGGCTCCGACGGCTACTCGGGCATCAGCGCCAATCCTGCGCTCGGGGCGGCGGTCGACCTGCTGGTCAGGAACGGCGGCACGGCCATTCTCTCGGAGACCCCCGAGATCTACGGCGCCGAGCATCTGCTGACGCGCAGAGCGCTCACGCAGGAAGTCGGCGAGAAGCTGATCGCCCGCATCCGCTGGTGGGAGGACTACACCGCGCGCAACAACATGGAGATGAACAACAATCCGTCGCCGGGCAACAAGGCGGGCGGGCTCACCACCATCCTCGAGAAATCGCTCGGCGCGGTGGCCAAGGGCGGCACCACCAACCTCGTCGACGTGTATGAGTACGCCCAGCCGGTGACAGCCAGGGGCTTCGTCTACATGGACACGCCCGGCTACGACCCGGTCTCGGCCACCGGCCAGGTCGCGGGCGGCGCCAACATGATCTGCTTCACAACCGGGCGCGGCTCGGCCTACGGCTGCAAGCCCGCGCCTTCGCTCAAGCTCGCCACCAACACGCCGCTCTTCGTACATCAGGAAGAGGACATGGACTTCAACTGCGGCACGGTCATCGACGGCACCGAGACGATCCAGGAGGCGGGCGCCCGGTTTTTCGAATTGGTCTTGCGGGTAGCTTCCGGGGAGCAGACGAAATCCGAGGCCTTCGGTTACGGCGAGGATGAATTCGCGCCGTGGACCATCGGCGCCACGATGTAGTGGATCTCGCCAGGCATCTGCCGGACATTGCGATCGCCGCCGCGCTCGCGTGGGGCAGCGGCCTTCGCGCCTACGCGGTGATCTTCGCCCTCGGCCTCGCCGGCGCCGCCGGATGCGTCGAGCTGCCGGAGCATCTGCGCCTGCTCGAGCATCCGCTCGTCCTCGGCGCGAGCGGCCTCATGACCGCGGTCGAGTTCTTCGCCGACAAGCTGCCCTGGCTCGACAGCCTGTGGGACGCGGTGCACAGCTTCATCCGCATCCCGGCGGGCGCCGCGCTCGCCGCTGCGGTGTTCGGCGACTCCGACTCGGCCGTCACGCTCGCCGCCGCGATCCTCGGCGGCACGCTCAGCGCCGGGGTGCACTTCGCGAAGGCCGGTGCGCGCGCCGCGATCAATACCTCGCCCGAGCCGTTCAGCAACTGGACCGCGTCGCTCGCCGAGGACGCCTTGGTGCCCGTGGGCCTGTGGCTCGCCTTCGCGCATCCCGTCGCGTTCTTCATCGGCTTGATTCTTTTTTTGGTGGGGGCTGTGCTGCTTCTGCGGCTGATCTGGCGCGGGCTGCAGCGCCTGTTCGCATGAAGCCACGGGTCTACCTCGACGCGCCGCTCGAGCGCCCGGGCGAGGTCTCGCTCGACGACGCACCCGCGCACCATCTCGTGCGCGTGCTGCGGCTGCGGGAGGGCGACGCGCTCACCGTGTTCAACGGCCGGGGCGGCGAATGGGACGCCCAGTTCGTCGGCAAGCGGCGCGTGCGGCTGGGCGCCTTCCACGACATCGAGCGTGAATCACCTTTGCGCATCACCCTGATCCAGGGCGTCTCGACGGGCGATCGGATGGACTACACCGTGCAAAAGGCCGTCGAGCTCGGCGTCACGCTCATTCAGCCCTTATTGACGAAGCGCGGCGTCGTGCGACTGGAGGGTACCCGTGCGTCAGCTCGAGTGGATCACTGGCGAAAAATAGCGATCGCGGCGTGCGAGCAATGCGGCCGCAACCGGGTTCCGGATATCCTGCCGCTCATCGATTTCCGCGACTATCGGCCAAACGGCGAAGGGCCGCGGCTGCTGCTCTCGGCGCAGGGTCGTTCCATCCGGGAAGCCGAAGTCGGCAGCGCGGCAACGATCGCGGCCGGACCCGAGGCCGGGTTCGCGCCCGAAGAGCAGGCCGCGCTCGAGCACGCAGGCTTCGTGAAAGCTAGCCTCGGACCGCGGGTCCTGCGCACCGAGACCGCGGCGCTCGCCGCGCTCGCCGCGCTCAGCGCGCTGCGGGGAGATTTCTAGCGAGGAGCTGCGCCATCGGCTCGTTGCCCCTGGCGCGCGCGATCTCGAGTGCCGTCCTGCCCTTCGCGTCCTTCGCGCCGACATTGACGCCACGCCCCTCGATGAAGAGTTCAACGGCGAGCGCGTCGTCGCGCTCGACCGCGGCGAGGAACTCGTTCGGGTCGTGGTACTTCAACCCCATCGCGGTCAAATCCTTCCGCGCCTGCAGCGCCCGGTCTGCCGAGGCAGGACCGACGGGCGCGGCAACAGGCTTGCCGATCTGCTTGCGCGCGAGCGAGGCGATGTCCTGTCCGATGGAGGCCACGCGCGAGCGGTATTCCGTGGGCATGTCGGCGGTCGCTTCCTCGAGCAGCCCAGCGATGGCGCGGTTCGCCTCGGTGCTGCGGCCGGCAAGTACGTCGTCGATGGCCTTGTCGGGATCGTCGGACTGTGCGGTACGCATGAGGATCTGCGCCAGCGTCAGCGCGTGGCCGAACGCGTTCCATTCGTCTTGGGCGGCCGGGGGCGGTGTGGGACTCGCCGTGGGACTACCTGCGGGTGTGGTGTTGGCGCATGCCGTAACGAGAGGCAGGAGCAGCGCCGCTGCGAATGCAATCGGTTTCATGCGAATCTCCATAGATCGAAGCATAGCGCGCGCCGGAAGTAGGGCGTTTACCACTTACAATTTGTAGAAACTACAAAATGGCTACGCTGCAGCATCCCGAAGGGTTCGTGCGCTGGTTCCGCCAGGTCGCGCCGTATCTGCACGCCTTTCGCGGCCGCACCTTCGTCGTCGCATTCGGCGGCGAGATGTTCGCCGAGCGCGCACGCTTCGCGAGCTTCATCCATGACGTGAGCATCCTGGCGGCACTCGGCATCCGGCTCGTGCTCGTCCACGGAGCCCGGCCGCAGATCGAGGCGGAGCTCAAGGCGCGCGGAATACGCTCGCGCTACGTGCAGGGGCTCAGGGTCACCGACGAGCGCGCCCTGCAGGCGGTCAAGGAGGCGGCCGGGGTGCTGCGGGTCGAGATCGAGGCCCTGCTGTCGCAGGGGCTGCCGAACTCGCCGATGGCCGGCGCGCAAATCCGCGTCGCGTCCGGCAACTACATCACCGCGCGGCCGATCGGCGTGGTGAAGGGAACCGACTTTCAATTCACCGGAGCGGTGCGCAAGGTCGACGCCACCGGCATCGCGCGGCGCCTGGACGCGGGCGAGGTGGCGCTCGTGCCTCCGCTCGGCTATTCCCCGACCGGCGAGGTGTTCAACCTGGCGTGGGAGGACGTCGCGGAAGGCGTCGCCGTGGCGCTCAGGGCGGACAAGCTTCTCATGTACACCGACCGGCTTCCGGCGGATGCCAAGGCCGAAGTCATCGCCGAGCTGACTGCTCAGGAAGCCGAGTCGCTTCTCTCGAAGAAAACCGATCTGAGTCAGACCACGAAGCAGGCAATGGAGCACGCAGTTCGGGCAGTCAAGGCCGGGGTCGCGCGCGGCCACATCGTCACGCGCCGTGCCACGGGCTCGCTGCTGCTCGAGCTTTTCACACACACCGGCGTCGGCACCATGATCACCGCGGCGACTGTGGAGAAGCTGCGCCCGGCCCGCATCGAGGACGTGCAGGGAATGCTCGTCCTGATGGAGCCGCTCGAGGCCGAGGGCACGCTCGTTAAGCGCAGTCGCGAGCTGCTCGAGGCCGAGATCGGCAACTTCCTGGTGGTCGAGCACGACGGGGTCATCGTCGGGTGCGCCGCGCTCTACCCGTTCAAGGAGGACAAGAGCGCCGAGTTCGCCTGCCTCGCGGTGGCCGAGGGCTATCGCGACGCGGGCTACGGCGAGGACCTCCTGAAGGCTTGCGAGGAGCGCGCCCGGGGCCTGCGCATCCGGCGCCTGTTTGCGCTTACCACGCACGCCGCGCACTGGTTCCTCGAGCAGGGCTTCCGCGCCGGCGACGTGGCCAAGCTGCCATCGCGCCGCCAGGCGCTCTACAACTGGAAGCGCGGCTCGAAGGTATTTCTCAAACGCCTATAATTTCCGCATGGCCAGGACCGTCAAGTGCGTGAAGCTCGGCCGCGAGGCCGAAGGCTTGGAACACCCGCCCTACCCCGGGGCGCTGGGCAAGCGGATCTGGGAAAACGTCTCCAGGGAGGCGTGGGCGCAGTGGCTCAAGCAACAGACCATGCTGGTGAACGAGAACCGGCTCAACCTCGCCGACCCCAAGGCGCGCAAGTACCTGATGGAGCAGACCGAGCGACACTTCTTCGGCGAGGGCGCCGAGGTCGCCTCGGGATACGTCCCACCAGAGAAGTAGCTGCTTTGTAACTACTCTAACAGCTCGCGCTCGACGTCCTCGATGCGCGTGTGCCGCACGTCGCGGCCCTTCACCATGTAGACCACGTACTCGGCCATGTTCTTGGCGTGGTCGCCGATACGCTCGACCGCCTTGGCGATGAACAGGATCTCGAGCGAGCGGGTGATGGTGCGCGGGTCCTCCATCATGAAGGTGATGAGCTGGCGCATGATGGCGCGGAACTCGTCGTCCACCGCCTGATCCTGCTTCACCACGCGCATC
>DASYPG010000298.1:0-2083 GCA_036006885.1 Burkholderiales bacterium
GTCCGGGCCGACCGAGGACCTGGTGGCGCGGCTGCCGGAGAGGAAACCGGTGGCGATGCGCATCGCCCGGGCGCAGAAGGTGATCGGCGTTCCGGTCCCGCCCGAGGACATGGCGCGGGTTTTCTCCCGCCTGCAGTTTTCTTTCAAGCAGGGCAAGGACAGCCTTACGGTGACCCCGCCGAGCTTCCGCTTCGACCTCGAGATCGAGGAGGACCTGATCGAGGAGGTGGCGCGCATTCACGGCTTCGAGCGCATCGGCGCGCACCCGCCACGCGTGCCGGCCACGATGCTGCCTGCCCCGGAGCGGCAACGCTCGGCGCACGGGCTTCGCGAGCGGCTGGCGGCCGCCGGCTACCGCGAGGTGATCAATTTCAGCTTCGTCGAGCCGGCGTGGGAGGCCGATTTCGCCGGCGCGGCGAACCCCATTCGCCTGCTCAACCCGATCGCGAGCCAGCTTTCGGTGATGCGCTCGAGCCTCATCGGCCCGCTCGTCGACGTGGTGAGAAGGAACCACCAGCGCAAGGTCCCGCGCATCCGGGTGTTCGAGGTAGGCCGCGTGTTCTTCCGCGATCCGAGCGTCGAGGATGGCCCGCTGTCGGTGCGCGGCGTGAGCCAGCCGTTGCGCATCGCCGTGGCGGCGTACGGGCCGGCCCTCGCGCAGCAATGGGAAGGCGCGGAGCGCATGGTCGACTTCTTCGACGTGAAGGGCGATCTCGAGGCGCTCGCCGCGCCGCTCGAGCCGCGCTACGAGCCCGCTTCGGCGTCGAGCTCGCATCCAGCGCTCCATCCCGGGCGCTCGGCGAGGGTCATGCTCGGGGGGCATGCCGGCGGCTGGATCGGCGAGCTGCATCCCAAGTGGACCTCCAAATATGAGCTGCCGCAGCCGCCGATCGTGTTCGAGCTCGAGCTCGACGCGCTGGCCGAATCACCGCTGCCGCATCCCGAGGTGCCTTCCCGGCTCCCCACCGTGGTGCGCGATATCGCCATGGAGTTCGACGGCGAGACTTCTGTCCAGGCTGTCCTGGACACAATTCACGCCGAAAAGCCGCCGATCGTACGTTCGGTGCGGCTGTTCAGCCTTTACCGCGGCGCGGGCCTCTCTCCGGGGACAAAATCCCTTGCTTTTCGGGTAGTTATGCAAGATACTGCACGGACCCTCACCGATGCGGAGGCCGACGCTGCCCGGGATGCGCTGGTAGCGCTCCTCGGCCGACGATTCTCCGCTAGATTAAGAACTTAGGGACCAGGGGAGCTGCTTCATGACGTTGACGAAGGCCGAACTGGCCGATCTGCTGTTCGAGAAGGTCGGGCTGAACAAGCGCGAGGCCAAGGACATGGTCGAAGCCTTCTTCGAGGAGATCCGCGGTGCGCTCGAGCGCGGCGAAAGCGTCAAGCTGTCCGGCTTCGGCAATTTCCAGCTGCGCGACAAGCCCCAGCGTCCGGGCCGCAATCCCAAGACCGGCGAGGAGATTCCCATCAGCGCCCGCCGCGTCGTCACCTTCCACGCCAGCCAGAAGCTGAAGGCCATGGTGGAGAAAGCACGCCATGGAGCAAAGCCGCAGGAAAGCTGAACTCCCGCCGATCCCCGCGAAGCGCTACTTCACCATCGGTGAGGTGAGCGAGCTCTGCGGGGTGAAGCCGCACGTGCTTCGATACTGGGAGCAGGAGTTCACACAGCTCAAGCCGGTGAAGCGCCGCGGCAACCGGCGCTACTACCAGCACCACGAGGTGCTGCTCATCCGCCGCATCCGGGAGCTCCTGTACGAGGAAGGCTTCACTATCAGCGGAGCGCGCAACCGCCTCGACAACTCCAACCCGCACGAAGAGCGAGCCGAGCCCGCCGCGCGCGGCCGCCCGGAGGGCGCCGTGGGCGGGGTCGACATCGGCGCGATCAAGCGGGAGCTGCGCGCGGTTCTCGACCAGCTCCAGGGGTAAAATTCCACCTTCGGGGCGTAGCGCAGCCTGGTAGCGTACCTGCATGGGGTGCAGGTGGTCGCGAGTTCAAATCTCGCCGCCCCGACCAAAACCTTCAGAACCTCGATCCGTGCAGTATTTCGTACTGCGAACAGTCGTCCGTGCCGCA
>DASYPG010000299.1:0-3080 GCA_036006885.1 Burkholderiales bacterium
CCTGGTGTCCTCGAGCGCGCGGCCCGACGACGAGACGCGGCAGAAGATCTCGGTGGTCGAGAAGCGGCTGGTCGACGAGTACGGCTACGACACGCACAGCGCGCGCGAGGCGCTGAACTACGTGACGACCCTGCTGGCGCAGGAATAGACCTAGGCGGCGGCGCGCTTCGCGCCCGCTAGGCGGCGGCGCGATCGGCGCGCCGGCGCTCGTGTTCCCTCAGGTGGCGCTTGCGCAGGCGGATCGACTTCGGCGTGATCTCGACCAGCTCGTCGTCGCCGATGAACTCGACCGCGTACTCCAGCGTCAGCCCGATCGGCGGGGTGAGCAGGATCGCCTCGTCCTTGCCGCTGGCGCGGATGTTGGTGAGCTGCTTGGTGCGGATCGGGTTGACCACGAGGTCGTTGTCGCGGCTGTGGATGCCGACGATCATGCCTTCGTACACCGGGTCGCCGGGGCTCACGAACATGCGCCCGCGCTCCTGCAGCTTCCAGAGCGCGTAGGCCACCGCCTCGCCGTCGTCCTGCGACACCAGCACGCCGTTGCGGTGTTCCTCGATGTCGGCCTTCACCGACGCGTAGTCGTCGAACACGTGGCTCATGATGCCCGTGCCGCGCGTGAGCGTCATGAACTCGCCCTGGAAGCCGATCAGGCCGCGCGCCGTGATGCGGTAGTCCAGGCGCACGCGGCCCTTGCCGTCGGGCTGCATGTCGAGCAGCTCGCCGCGGCGGCGCCCGAGCTCCTCCATCACCGAGCCCTGGTTGGCGTCCTCCACGTCGACTGTGAGGACCTCGTAAGGCTCGCAGCGCACCCCGTCGATCTCCTTGTACACGACGCGCGGGCGCGACACCGCCATCTCGTAGCCTTCGCGTCGCATGTTCTCGAGCAGGATGGTGAGGTGGAGCTCGCCGCGCCCCGAGACGATGAAGGTGTCCGTGTCGGCCGGGTACTCGACGCGCAGCGCCACGTTGCTCTTCGTCTCGCGCTCGAGCCGCTCGCGCAGCTGGCGGCTGGTCACGTACTTGCCCTCGCGTCCGGCGAGCGGCGACGCGTTGACTAGGAAATTCATGGTCAAGGTGGGCTCGTCCACCTTGAGAAGCGGCAGCGCGTCGGGATGCTCGAGGTCGCACAGCGTCGCGCCGATGCCCACCTCGTCGATGCCGTTGATGAGCACGATGTCGCCGGCCTCGGCCTCGTCGACGTTCTTGCGCTCGAGTCCTTCGAATTTCAGGATCTGATTCACCTTGGCCTTGATCGGGGTCGAGCCTTTTCCGAACAGGACCTGGACTTCCTGCAGCGGCCGCACGCGCCCGCGCCGGATGCGGCCGATGCCGATCTTGCCGACGTAGCTCGAGTAGTCGAGCGAGCAGATCTGGAGCTGCAGCGGCGCGTCGGGGTTTTCATCGCGCACCGGCACGTACTGGAGGATCGCCTCGAAGAGGGGGGCCATGTCGCGCCCTTCTGCTTCCAGGTTTTTCTTGGCATACCCCAGGAGCGCCGAGGCGTAGATGACCGGAAAATCGAGCTGGTCCTCGCTGGCGCCGAGTTTGTCGAAGAGGTCGAAGGTCTGGTTCACCACCCATTCGGCGCGCGCGCCGGGGCGGTCCACTTTGTTCACCACCACGATCGGCTTCAGGCCTTGGGCGAGCGCCTTACGCGTGACGAAGCGGGTTTGGGGCATGGGCCCTTCCACCGCATCGACCAGAAGCAGAACGCCATCCACCATGGAAAGCACCCGCTCCACCTCGCCGCCGAAATCGGCATGGCCGGGCGTGTCTACGATGTTGATATGCGTCCCGTGGTAACGCACGGCGCAGTTCTTGGCGAGGATCGTGATCCCGCGCTCGCGCTCCAGGTCGTTCGAGTCCATGACCCGTTCTTCGATGTGCTGGTGCGCGGCGAACGTGCCCGACTGCTGCAGCAGCTTGTCGACCAGCGTGGTCTTGCCGTGGTCGACGTGCGCGATGATCGCGATGTTGCGCCGGGCCGAAGCCATGAATCTGATTCCAGAATGAAAAACGCCCGGCATTGTACGCGAGGAATTGGTTAAAATCCGCTTTCCCCACGCTTACCGTCACCCCCACACGACTTATTTCTCATGGACCAGGAACTACTTTCCAAAACCGCGGCCGCCATGGTGGCCAAGGGCAAAGGCATCCTCGCCGCCGACGAGTCGAGCGGCACCTGCGAAAAGCGCTTCAAATCAGTCAACGTCGAGTGCACCGAGGAAAACCGCCGCGCGTACCGCAACCTTCTCTTCAGCACGCCGGGCATCGAGCAGTTCCTTTCCGGTGTGATCCTGTTCGACGAAACCGCGCGCCAGAAGGCGACCGACGGCACCCTGATTCCCGAGTACCTCGCGAGAAAAGGGATCGTGCCGGGCATCAAGGTGGACAAGGGCACGGTCCAGCTGCCGCTGGCGCGCCCAGGCGACCTCGTCACCGAGGGCCTCGACGGCCTGTCCAAGCGGCTCGACGAGTACTTCAAGATGGGCTGCCGCTTCGCGAAGTGGCGCGCCGTGATCACGATCGGCCAGGACATGCCTTCGGCGGCGTGCATTCACGCCAACGCCGAGGTGCTGGCGCGCTACGCCGCTGCCTGCCAGGCCGCGGGCATCGTGCCGATGATCGAGCCCGAGGTGCTGCTCGACGGCAGCCACACGGTCGAGCGCTCCGAAGAGGTGCACAAGGCGACCTTGCAGGAAACGTACGCAGCCGCCACCCGCTATGGCGTTTCCGTGGAACACCTTATCCTGAAGACCAGCATGGTGGTGTCCGGCAAGGACAACGCCCGCCAGGCGGGCGTGGATGAAGTGGCGGAGCGCACGGTCCGCGTCCTGAAGAACGTGGTGCCGGCCAGGCAGCCGGGAATCGTGTTCCTCTCCGGCGGCCAGTCGGACGAGGCCGCGACCGCCCATCTCAGCGCCATGGCGGCGACGCGTGGCCTGCCGTGGCCGCTCACCTTTTCCTACTCGCGCGCGCTGCAGAACCCGGCGCTCAAGAGCTGGAAAGGCCAGGCCGCCAACGTGGCGGCGGCGCAGAAGGCCTTCCACCATCGCGCGCACATGAATTCGCTGGCCGCG
>DASYPG010000300.1:0-2669 GCA_036006885.1 Burkholderiales bacterium
CACGTCCGGGCCGAGCGCTGCGACCTCGCCGGCGAAGTCGAGGCCCATGATCGCAGGCATCGGCACCTTGATGCCCGGCATGCCGCGCCGCGTGAAGATGTCGTGGTAATTGAGCGTGCAGGCACGCACGCGCACCACCACCTCTCCGGCCGCGGGTGCCGGATCCGGGTAGTCGGTCTTGTACTGGATCGAGCCGGGACCACCGTGCTCGTGGATCACCGCTGCCTTCATCGAGACTCCTTCATTGCTCTTTGTTCCAAAGCCTTGCGATCGACCTTGTTGGTGCCGGCGAGCGGCAGCTCGGGTACGAAGAACACCCGGCGCGGATGCTGATACGCCGGCGCGTTGGCGAGCACGAAACGCTTGATCGCCTCTTCGTCCGGCTGCGCGCCCGGCCGCGGCACGACGAACGCCACCGGCTTCGTTCCCTTGATCTCGTCGGGCACCGGCACGACGCAGGCCTGCGCGACGTCGGGGTGGCGCGCCAGCACCAGCTCCACCTCGCTCGGAAAAATGTTCTCGCCGCCCGACACGAACATGTCGTCGGTGCGGCCGACGAACCAGTAGCAGCCGTCCTCGTCGCGCCGGAAGACGTCGCCAGACTTGTACCATCCGTCGGGCGTGAGCACGGCGGCCGTGCGCTCGGGGTCGTTGAGATACCCGAGCATCACCGCGGGCGTGCGCTGCCAGAGCTCGCCTTCGACGATGTCGAGCTCCACCCCGGGCTGCGGCCAGCCCAGGGCGGGGTCGGGCTTCGGCCGTCCTTCGGCATCGGGCCCGAAGACCACCGGCCCAGCCTCGGTCGTGCCGTACACGTTTAGCACCCTGGCGTTAGGAAACGCCTCCTTGATCTGGGCGCGCAACCGCTCGCTCACCGGCGCCGAGCCCATGCGGATGGCCGTAACGCTCGACACGTCGGTGGAATCGAGGAACGCCCCTTCCCGAAACATCATCGCGACCATCGGCGGCACCGCGGTGAGCCAGGTGCAGCCGAAACGCTCGATTGCCTCGATGTAGCGGCGCGTCTCGAACTGGGGCAGAAGAACCACCGTGGCGCCCGCGGCCAAGGCGAACTTCAGCGTCCCGAGCCCGTTCATGTGGAAAAGCGGCGCCGCGATCAGGAGACGATGATGATCGTACGGACCGCCCCGCAGGCGCATCCTCACCGCCCAGAGGTGCCCCTCGTGCGTGAGCACCACGCCTTTCGGACGGCCGCTCGAGCCCGAGGTGTAGAGAATCATCGCCGGCTCGCGCGGCGCCGGAACCACCGGCTCGAACGCTCCGGCGTCCTTGAGCGCATCCCATTCGGCGCTTCCGAATTCGACTCCGGACACGAGGCCGCGCCGTTCGGCGTCGCACAGAACCAGGCGCGGCGCGCAATCCTCGAGCACCAGCTCGAGCGTCGCGCGCGGCAACTTGTGGTTCAACGGCACGGCTACGAGACCGGCACGCATGATGCCGAGATAAGCGGCGACGAACTCGCCGCGGTTCGCCGAGACGATCGCCACGCGCTCGCCCCGCTCCAGGCCCCGCGCGAGCAGGCCGCGCGCGATGGCGCACGCGGATTGCTCGAGCGCGGCGTAGGAAAGCGTCGCCGGGTGCTCCCAGTCGCGGCAGTCGACGATCGCGGCCTTGGAGGGCTCGGCGTCCCGGAGAAGATCGCCGAGGTTCGTGGCTTCCATCGGATGGAAATTGTCGGCAAAGGCCCCTACCATGTCCAGATGATGACCAAGGAAGAACTGCAGGCGCGGCTCCGCGCAGCGAAACTCCACCAGTGGCTCGGCCTCGAGGTGCTCGAGGCAGGCGAGGCCGGCATCACCGTGAAGGCGGCGTGGCGCGACGAATGGGTCGTGAATCCGTCGCGCGGCTACACGCATGGCGGCATTCTCGCCACGCTGGTCGACGTGGTCGCGGACTATGCGCTCGCCGCGCACCTCGGCGGGCCCGCGCCTACCGTCGATCTGCGCGTGGATTACCACAAGGCCGCGCTCCAGGGCGACCTCACCGTGAAGGGGCGCGTCGTGCGCCGCGGCGGCAGCTTCGCCTGCTGCGAGGCGCACGTCTACGACAAGGATGGCGAGCTGGTGGCGAGCGGCCGCGGCACGTACGCCGTGCCGCAGAAGTAGACCACGGGAAGATCCGGTGAAGCGACTCGTTGCGTTGCTGCTTGCCGCGTGCGCCGCCAGCGCGTTCGGCCAGGCCTTCCCCACCCGGCCGATCACGCTGATCGTGCCCTACGCCGCAGGCGGCTCGGCCGACGTGGTGGCGCGGCCGGTGGCCGCCGAAATGGGCAAGCTGCTGGGCGAGAACGTGGTGGTCGAGCTGCGCCCCGGCGCGGGCGGCAACATCGGCGCCGAGTATGTCGCGCGGAGCGCGCGCCCCGACGGCTACACGATCCTCATGGCTTCGCTCTCCCTTGCAACCAACGTGAGCCTCATGAAGCTCAGCTTCGATCCGCGCAAGGACCTCGCCGCCATCGGCGGCATCACCACGTTCCCGAACGTGCTTCTCGTCTCGAGCCAGGACCCCGCGCGAAGCCTGCAGGACATCGTCGAGCGCGCGCGCAAGGAGCCTGGCAAGCTAACTTATGGTTCGTCCGGGCCGGGCACGAGCAGCCACCTCGCGGGCGAGCTTCTGAGCGCCGCGGCCAATATCCAGCTCGTGCACGT
>DASYPG010000301.1:0-3567 GCA_036006885.1 Burkholderiales bacterium
GTCGATCCCGCGCGCGCGCAGCGCGCCTGAGTCCGCGCGGTTCTTCACGTCCACGTAGACCCCATTGGGGGCCAGCTTCGACACCAGCGTGTCGAGCGGCCGGTTCCGGTATTCGTCGTGCGCGACCGCCGCCACGATGGCCGCCGCCTGCGGCAGCTCCTCCCATTTCGAGAGGCGGATGCCGTACTCGTGCTCCGCCTCCTTCGGGCAGGCGATCGGGTCGTGGACGTAAACCTTGATCCCGAAGGACTCGAGCTCGCGCACCACATCCACTACGCGCGAGTTGCGCGTGTCGGGCACGTTCTCCTTGAAGGTGAGGCCAAGCACGATGACCTTTTCCTTGTTGGGGCAGAAGCCGCGCAAGATCATGCGCTTCACCGTCTGCTCGGCGACGTACTTGCCCATGCCGTCGTTGATCTTGCGTCCGGAGAGGATGACCTGCGGATGATAGCCGAGGGTTTCGGCCTTGTAGGTGAGGTAGTACGGATCCACCCCGATGCAGTGGCCGCCCACCAGGCCGGGCCGGAACGGCAGGAAGTTCCATTTCGTGCCGGCCGCCTCGAGCACCTCGGTGGTGTCGATGCCGATCTTGTTGAAGATCAGCGCCAGCTCGTTGACCAGCGCGATGTTGAGGTCGCGCTGAGTGTTCTCGATCACCTTGGCGGCTTCGGCCACCTTGATCGAGCTCGCCCGGTGCACTCCCGCGGTGACTACGCTGCCGTAGACCTCCGCGACGCGCTCCAGGGTGCTGGGCGTGTCGCCGGAGACGACCTTCACGATCTTGGTGAGGGTGTGCTGCTTGTCGCCCGGGTTGATGCGCTCCGGCGAATAGCCGACGAAGAAGTCCTGCTTCCACTTCAGCCCCGAATGCTTTTCGAGCACCGGGATGCAGACCTCCTCGGTCGCGCCCGGGTAGACGGTCGATTCGAAAACCACCGTGGCGCCGCGCGTGAGGTTCTGGCCGACCGAGGTACTCGCGCCGACCAGCGGACCGAAATCCGGGTTATGCGCGTCATCCACCGGCGTGGGCACGGCGACGATGATGAAATCGGCTTCGCGCAGCGAGCGCGGATTGGTCGTGACCTCGAGCTTCGCGGCAGCCTTGAACTGCTCGGTGTCGACCTCGCCGGTCGGATCGAGCTTCTTGCGATAGGCGTCGATCTTGTCCTGCGACAGGTCGAAGCCTATGGTGCGGTATTTCTTGCCGAACTCGATCGCGAGCGGCAGGCCTACATAGCCGAGGCCGACGATGGCGACGGTAGTCATCACAACCCTCCAAGCAGTTTGACCGCTTCCTGCCGCTCCGGAAGCTTTTCATCGAGCCTCGCGAGCTGCTCGAGCTCCTTTCTTGCGGCGGTCTTGCGGTCGGTCTTTAGAAGCGATTTGGCGAAATTGAGGCGGATCTGGTGCGCGTCGGGTGCGGCGTCGGCCGCGCGCCCGAGCAGCTCGAGCCCGCGCTCGACCTGTCCGGCGTCGGCGAGGATCGCGCCGAGCGTATCCATGATCGCGGGATTGTCGGGAGCGAGCGCGTACGCGCGCTCGGCGTACTCCAGCGCCGCCGGGCGTTTGAGCTCGCGGCTCACCCAGGCGAGATTGTTGAGGAGGAGCGGGTTCTCGGGCGCGCGTTGCAGCGCGCTCCGGTAGCGTGCCTCCGCGTTCTCGTAGCGCTTCGCGGCCAGGTCCCGGTCGGCGAGATCGGCGAGCATCACCGCATCCTTCGGATGGCGCCGGATCCATTCCTCGGCCAGCGCGTCCGCCTCGAGGGACTTCCCCGCCGCTTCGAGGATCGAATGAGTGCGGATCGCAAGGGAGGCACGGTCGAATTTCTTCAGCGCTTCGCGGTAGGCCCGCTCCGCGAGCTCGAGCTTGTTCTGCACAAGGTAGACCTCGCCCTCGAGGACGTAACCCAAGGGATCCTGCGGCCTGCGGGCCTGGACGGCTCTTGCTTCGCGCAGCGCGTCTTCATGGCGTCCGGTCGCGACGTAGATGGCGGCGATTTCCCGCTGCGCAGTGGCGAGATCCGGCCGGATGGCGAGTGCCGCGCGCAGCGCCCTGATGGCGTCGTCGGGCTGCTTCGCCGCCATGTAGGCCTTGGCCAGCAGAACCTGCGGTTGCGGCGCGCCGTGCTGCATTTCCGCGAGGCGCATGAGGCTGGCCAGCGCCTGGCGTGTCTCGCCGGCAGCCAGTTGCGTCATGCCGACCGCCTGCACCATGCGGGGCTCGCCGGGGAGCGCGGCCTGCGCCGCTTGGGCCGCGCCCAGCGCGGCAACGAAGTTGCCGCTCCTCATGTAGAAATTGATGAGCGCGCTGTGCGCCGAGACAGATACCGGATTGCCGGCCACGGCCTGCTTCAGCAACTTCTCGATTTCGCGCGCATCGGCCCCGGTCGTACGCAGCACCGCCGCGAGGCCGATCAGCGCCGGCTCGTTGTTCGGGTCCCTGTCCAGGAACGCCTGGTAGCGCCTTCTTGCGGCGTCCCGGTCATTTTCACGAAGGTCCAACCGGGCGAGATTGTTGACCGCGGGCATATAGGCCGGCTGCAGCCCGAGCGCGCGCTCGAAGTTCGCGCGCGCGCCTGCCAGATCCTTCTTGAGGATCAGCGCTGCGCCCTTGAGGTTGTAGGTGATCGGGTTCTCCGGCTGCTTCGCCTCGAGGGCCTGGACGGCGGCGAGTGCCCGGTCCGCTTCGCGCTTGCGCAGGTAATTCGCGATCAGGGCGAGGTCGGCCTGGTAGTCCTGCGCATCGGCGGCGGAAGCCGCCTCGAGTTCGCTGATCGCCCGCTCCGGCTCGCCGGCGGCGAAGCGGACGAGCCCAAGGCGTGTCCGCACCGAGGTGTCCTTCGGCGCGAGCGCTTTTGCCTGCTCGTAATGACGCGCGGCTGCAGCCGCGTTGCCGCTCGCGAGATACGCTTCTCCGGCGAGGGCGTGGGTACTCGGGTCCGGGCTGACCTTGAGGAGATCATGGAGCTCGCTCAGCGCCACATCGGTCTTGCCCATGCGCAGGTGCGTTGTCGCGAGAAGCCGCTTCGCGCCCAGCGCCTGCGGCTCGTTGAATACCGCCTCGCGCAGATAGCTCTCCGCTTCCGCCAGCGCTCCCGTATTGAGTGCCGCTATTCCTGCGAGCGTCAGGCTCGGCACGTGCTCCGGGGTGGCCTTCAGCACCTGGAGAATGACTTGCTTCGCGGCGGCGAATTTCTGCTGTCGCACGAGGACCAGGGCCTTGGCATACAGCACCCGGGGGTCTCGGGGTGCCGTCGCTTCCATCGCTGCGACCTCGGCCATGGCCTTCTCGGGGGAGCCGACGTTCAGCAGATGCATGATCAGCGAGAGTCGCGGCGCCAGCTGGCCCCGCGCGGCATCGATGGCCGCCCGGTAGGCGCTTTCGGCGGCATCGTGGCTCGACTGCTGCGCAAGCAACTCCGCCTTGAGCCGGAGCGCTGGCACGCTGTAAGGCGCAGCGCCGAGCGCCCGCTCCACGCGGGAAAGCGCCTCGGCCGGGTCCGCATCGGCGACGGCCAGGCGCGCCATGCCGATTTGCGCAGTCACGTTGGACGCATCGAGCTTGAAC
>DASYPG010000302.1:0-1977 GCA_036006885.1 Burkholderiales bacterium
TGGCTCCCCGACCAGGGCTCGAACCTGGGACCTGCGGATTAACAGTCCGTCGCTCTACCAACTGAGCTATCGGGGATTTGTCTGCGGAAACAAAATTATAGCTGAGACCGTGTAGAAAAAATCCGTGCGTCTGTGTCGCAAACCGGCAGTTTTCGGTTCACTCCGCCTTGATGCCGCGCTGCCCGATGACGCGTCCCCACTTCTTCTGCTCGCTTCCCAAGTGCGCGGAGACCCACAACCGGTTCATGTCAAGACACCTTTTCCTGGTTCTTGGCGTTGAAGGCAGGTAGTTCGGCGCCGAAAACATGATTAACACTTCGTCGCTCCACTGGCCCAACTCTTGCGCCGAGGAGGCGGGATTGTGCCTTATTGCGGCGGCGCTTTTCCCGCTAAGGTCGCCGGATCATGGGGGTTATGGGGAAGGCGGTGCGCAGCACCCTGGGGGGCATTGCGCTGGCGGTGGCGTTTGCGCTTGCCGTGCCGCTTTTGGTCCCGATGTCCTACTTCATCCCGGAGATCACGCGGTTCGCCTCCGAGCGCCTGGCGCAGCCGGTGGCGATAGAGGACCTCACGCTGCACCTGCTGCCGACGCCGCGGATCGTCGGACACCGCATCAGCGTGGGCAGGAAGAACGAGATCCTGATCGGAGAGCTCGAGATCGTTCCCGAGCTGCACTCGCTCATCGCCGGCCCGCGCAGCCTCCGGCTGGTCCGCGCGAGCCGGGTGGCCTTCGACGAGAGCGCGTTCGCGATCCCGCGCGGCATGCCCAAGCGCCACGGCGACCCGGTCCCGGTGCAGCGGCTGATCCTGACCACGGTGAAGTTGAACCATTCCAAGATCGACGTGCCGCTCTTCAACGTCGACGTCAGGCTGGGCGAGCGCCTGCGGGTGCGCGAAGCGCGCTTCGAGAGCGTCGACGGCGCGCTGACGCTGGTGGTGCGGCCGGGCGGCGACGATACGGCCGCGCTGCAGCTCAGCGCCACCAACTGGACGCTGCCCGTCGGCGCGCCGCTGATGTTCGATGCGCTCGCCGCGCAGGGCACGCTGAAGGGCCGGCAGCTCGAGGTCACCAGGATCGAGGCCGAGCTCTACGGCGGACGGCTGGTCGGCGCGGCGCATGCCGACTGGGGAACGCAGCTGCAGCTCGCCGGCAAGGCGCACCTCGCCGGCGTCGACCTCGCGCCGGTGCAGAAGGCGCTCGGCAAGCCCTCGAAGCTCTCGGGCCGCCTCAAGGCCGACGCCGAGTTCTCGACCAACGCCAAGACGCCCGCGGAGCTGCGCGAGGCGCTCACGCTCGACGGGCCGTTCGAGGTCGTGGGCGGAATCTACCAGGGGGTCGACCTTTCCCGCGCCCACGAGCTTGCCGGCGAGCGCAGGTCGGGCGACGCCACGACCTTCGAGGAGCTGAAGGGCACGCTCGAGCTGCGCGGCGAGCGCGTGCGGCTGAACCAGCTTTGCATCCGCTCGCCCAAGATCGTGGCCGGCGGCAACGTGGACATCGCGCCCGACAAGGTGCTCTCCGGCAAGCTCCACATCGCGGTGGCGCAGACCGGCGGCTTCGTCGGCGTGCCGGTGGCGCTGAGCGGCACCACCGACGAGCCGAGCATGCGGCCCTCGAAGGGCTATCTCCTCAGCGCCGCAATCGGCACCGCCCTCCTGCCGGGGATCGGCACCTCGATCGGCCTGACGCTGGGCGGGCAGCTCGAGCGCAGCTCGACCTGCAGATAATCTAGCGGATGACCTTCGCGATCGCGTCGGCGACGTAGTCGACGTTTCCGGTCGTGAGCGCGGCAACGCAGATGCGGCCGGTGTCGATGGTGTAGATCGAGTATTCGGCGCGCAGGCGGGCGACCTGCTCTTTGCTCAGACCGGAGTAGGAGAACATGCCGCGCTGCTTGAGCACGAAGCCGAAATCGGAGCCCGGCGCCCGCTTGTGGATGCCCTCCACCAGCGCCCGGCGCATGGCCTTGATGCGAT
>DASYPG010000303.1:0-2660 GCA_036006885.1 Burkholderiales bacterium
CATGGCTTCCAGCACGTTGAACGCAACGAAGAATCCGAACATCAGGAGAGCGATTGCCGCCACCGAGCGCTGCACGAACATCAGCGCGACCTCGACCGCGAGAAGCAAGCCGACCGAGGCGAGCAGCACCGGCTTGGCGCCGTTTCGCCGATCGGCGTACAGGATCGCCGGAACCATCGCCGCGAAGGAGGCGAGCACCACCGGCAGATAAAGCTTCCAGTGCTCGGCCAGCGGAAAACCGTTTTGAACCAGGGTGATCGGCACCACCACGAACATGGCGTAGAGCACGATGTGCAGGATGAAGATGCCGGCGTTGAGCCGCAGCAGGTCCAGGTCGAGCATCCGCTCGGACGCGCCGGGAGTTTTCGCCTGCGCGCTCGCGCGGGCTGGCGGTTCGGGCACCTGGGTGCGCACCACCCACATCGCGACGAGCGAGAGCACGCCGGTGAGCGCGAACAGGCCCTCCATGCCGATCCAGCGGTAGAGCACGGGCGCGCCCACCAGCGACAGCGCGAACATGAGGCCGATGGTCGAGCCGATGATCGCCATGATCTTGGTTCGGTGCTCCTCGCGCGTGAGATCCGCCGCGAGCGCCATCGCTACCGAGGAGATCGCGCCCGCGCCCTGCAGCGCACGCGCCGCGATCGCGGTCCAGATGTCGTGCGCGGCGATGCCGAGGAAGCTGCCGGCGGCGAACACGGCGAGGCCGACGTAGAGCGCGGGCTTCCTGCCCCAGCGGTCGGACGCCATGCCGAAGGGAATCTGCAGAAAGCCCTGGGAGAGGCCGTAGGCGCCGAGCGCGACGCCGACGAGCGACAGGTCGTTGCCGCCGCGCAATCCCGCCGCGTGCACGGCGAACACCGGCAGGATCACGAAGAGCCCCAGCATGCGCAGGCCGTACACGCCCGCGAGGCTCACGCCCGCGCGCACTTCGAGCGGGCTCATGCGTTCTGCAGGCATCGGAGACAGGAGATCAGAGAAAAGTCAGCGTATCGGCGCGAATGCGAAACGAGCTATAGTAGCAAGTTTCACTTTTTTCACCCGGGAAATTTGGTTTGACCGACAGCATTCGCATTCGCGGCGCGCGCACCCACAACCTCAAGAACCTGCAGCTCGATCTGCCGCGCGACTCGCTCGTCGTCATCACTGGCCTTTCCGGCTCCGGCAAGAGCTCGCTCGCCTTCGACACGCTTTACGCCGAAGGACAGCGGCGCTACGTCGAGTCGCTCTCGGCCTACGCCCGGCAGTTCCTGCAGCTCATGGAGAAGCCCGACGTGGATCTCATCGAGGGCCTGTCTCCGGCGATCGCGATCGAGCAGAAGGCGGCGAGCCACAATCCGCGCTCGACCGTCGGCACGGTGACCGAGATCCACGACTACCTGCGGGTTCTCTTCGCCCGCGCCGGCACGCCTTACTGCCCGCAGCACAACCTCGAGCTCAAGGCGCAGACTGTTGCGCAGATGGTCGATCACGTGCTCGAGCTGCCGCAGGACGCGCGCCTCATAGTCCTCGCGCCGGTGATCACCGGAAGGAAGGGCGAGCAGGCGGAGCTGTTCGACGAGCTGCGCGCCCAGGGGTTCACGCGAGTGCGGGTCGACGGCAAGGTGCTCGAGCTCGACACCGCGCCTCGGCTCGCGAAGAACTCAAAGCACACCATCGAGGTAGTGATCGACCGCCTGCGCGCGCGCGCCGACGCCAAGCAGCGCCTCGCCGAGTCGTTCGAGACCGCGCTGCGGCACGCCGATGGCCGTGCGCTCGTGGTCGAGGTCGAGTCCGGCAAGGAGCACCTGTTCTCCGCGAAATTCTCCTGCCCGGCCTGCGACTATTCCCTGCCCGAGCTGGAGCCGCGCCTCTTCTCGTTCAACAACCCGATGGGCGCCTGCCCGCGCTGCGACGGCCTCGGCATGGTCGAGTTCTTCGATCCGAAGCGCATCGTCGCGCACCCCAATCTCTCGCTCGCGAGCGGCGCGATTCGGGGCTGGGACCGGCGCAACCACTTCTACTTTTCCATGGTGCAGGCGCTGGCGAAGCACTACCGCTTCGACGTCGAGCAGCCCTGGGAAGTGCTCGACGAGCGCATCCAGGAGCTCGTCCTGGGCGGCTCGGGCGGCGAGAAGATCGCCTTCCGCTATCCCGGCGAGGCGGGCCGCGCGACGGTGAAGGAGCATCCCTTCGAGGGCGTCATCCCGAACCACGAGCGGCGCTACCGCGAGACCGACTCGCTCGTCGTGCGCGAGGAGCTCGCCAAGCTGCGCAACGTGCGGGTGTGCCCGGAATGCGGCGGCGCGCGCCTACGGCGCGAGGCGCGCCACGTGAAGATCGCCGGCCACGCGATCTACGAGATCTCGAGCTGGCCCCTGCGCCTCACGCAGCGCTTCTTCTCGGCGTTGAAGCTGGAAGGCGCCAAGCAGCAGATCGCCGAGCGCATCGTGCGCGAGATCGCGAACCGCCTCGGCTTCCTCGTCAACGTGGGGCTCGACTACCTCGCGCTCGAGCGCTCCGCCGAGACGCTGTCCGGTGGCGAGGCGCAGCGCATCCGCCTCGCGAGCCATATCGGCTCGGGGCTCACCGGCGTCATGTACGTGCTCGACGAGCCTTCCATCGGGCTGCACCAGCGCGACAACGAGCGCCTCATCGCGACCCTCAAGCATCTGCGCGAC